>JAUVVT010000159.1 GCA_030604505.1 bacterium
GATGAAAAAAGAATTTCTGCTCTGAAGATGGGGACTAATATTGTGTTCTGGGCATTGACGCATTGAGAGGAACCAGGACTCTTATGGATGATACGGATTAAGAAAAAATTGATTTTTTGTAGGAAAAAAGTTTGTTGGTAACAACACCAAGGCGAAGCCCGCGCACACAGCTTAAAAAGAATTATAAAACAATTTTAATTAGAATGAAAAATGGGCTCTGAAGAGGTATATAAGAAAATTATTGAAAAACTGGAGAGGGTGAGGAGGAAGAAACTCATATCCTTATTTGCGGAGAAGTTTATTCTATTCTTATCTTTCTCTCTTGTTGTTTTTTACGCTGCGACTCTATCGGAATCTGTTTTCAGGTTTTCTGCGGGTGAGAGGAATGTGATATTCTTTCTTTTGATTTCTGCGGTTATTCTGCTGATGGTATTATTTTTTGCAAAGCCATTCAGCATTATGTTTGGAATAGACAGAAGCTTAAACAGTGAGAGACTGGCGCTCGGTGTGGGTTATGAATTTAAGGATGTCAGAGACAGACTTTTGAATGCCGTGCAGATTTATTCAAATAAAGATATCGGCAGGGAGGGTTATTCGGAGGAGCTTATTGACCAATATGTTAAGAAAATCGGGGAAGAGCTGCTCGGGCGTGATTTTAACAGGACTGTTGATTTTAAATTGTTCTTCAATAGATTAAAGATATTCGGGGTGGTTTTTTGCGTCGGGACATTGATGTTCGGGATTTTTTATGACACCTTTGGTGAGCCGCTAAAAAGGGTCTTTCAGCCGGACAGGGATTTTCCTGTAAAAGTGAATTTTTCTATTTCCATTGAACCGGGGAACTTAGATGTATTGAGGGGAGAGGAAATTGCAATTGGGGTCAAGATAGATGGGGAGATTCCAAATATAGTAAATCTTTATATCCGTGAAGACGGTGAAGATGCATTCAGGGGGGTTGAGCTGGAGGAGATTCCTTCTACAGCCGATGATGATTATGTTTACAGAATCGAGCGAATCAAGAGGTCGTTTGAATATTATGCCGAGGCGACAGATGAGATGCTTTTTCAAAGGGACCGAAGTTATGCCACAGATATCTATAATATTGGAGTAATATACCGTCCTGTGATAAGGAAGCTGAAGGTGAGACTTGATTTTCCGTCTTATTCTAAACTGGGCAGCAGGTATCTCGATGATAATATAGGTGATATTACTGCCCTGAAGGGAACTGAGGCATTTTTTGACGTTTTTGTAAATAAGGATATTTCCGAGGGCAATATAGTTTTTGAAAACAAAGAACCGCTGAGTATGGATGTTCGTAATAATAATCTGAAAGCGGATTTTGTTATCGATGAAGATGATAAATATAGATTGATAGTTAAGGACAGTGAGGGTATAACTAACGAGGACCCGATTGATTATTTTATATCGACTGTTTATGACCATTATCCTGCTGTTGAAATTGTTGAACCGGGAAAGGATATCGACCTTGAAGAAGGGATGAAGGTCCCGTTGTATTTCCGTATAAGTGATGATTTTGGATTTTCACGTCTTGGGCTTAAGTTTACCAAAAATCCTTCTGAAACTGAATTCTTGACCAAGAGCGACAGCATTGATGCTGATGGATATGAATATCTTGCTCTGGATATATTCAATTCAGCTGAATTGAGCCAGAATTTTACTTATGAGTGGGATTTAAGCAGATTGTTATTTATACCGGAAGATGAGGTTTTATATTTTATCGAGATTTATGACAATGATGAGATTTCAGGACCCAAGAGAGGAATGAGCGAGACTTATAGAATAAGATTTCCTTCTCTTGCCGAGATATATTCCAAAGTCAATGAGCTGCAGAATTCGAGTATTGATGATATGGAAGAGATATTTGAAAGGAACAGCGAATTAAAGAAGAAGCTCGATGAAATTGAGCTTGAAATGCGTCGGAATCTTGATTTGAACTGGGAAGAGAAAAAAGAATTGAAAAATATTGCAAAGGAACAGGCAGAGTTGCGGAAGAAGCTTGATGATATTAAAAAAAGTATAGAAGAATTAACTGAAAAGCTGGAGAAGAACGACCTTTCTGCGATTGAGACACTTAGGAAGTATGCGGAGCTTCAAAATCTTATTGACGAGATAGCGACTCCGGAGTTTAAGAAGGTAATGGAGGAACTTCGGAAGTCATTTGAGAAACAGCTTAATTCTCAGGAGATGCGGAATCTCGTTAATAGAATGAAGCTTTCTCAGGACGAACTGCTCAAAAGGATTGAACGGACTATGAATATTATGAAGCAGATACGGACAGAGCAGAAGTTGGATGAGGTTATCAGGCGTGCAGAAGATTTGCTAAAAAGGCAGGAGGCGGTTCGTAAAGAGATTGAAAATAGAGAGGATTTGAGAGATGCTGATGCTGAGAAACTGGCTGAGGATGAGGAAAAAATCAGGGATTCGGCAGATGAATTGAGGAGCAGGATGGAAGAGACTGCGGAGGATATGTCTTCCGATGCAATGATGCCGTCTAAAAAGATGAATTCATCGATTGAGATGTTCGACAACAGAAATATCACTGGTAAGATGAGCCGTATGGCGGGGGATATAATGAGGAATGAAACAAAGAAGGCAGGTAAGAGCGGAAAGGAGATAGAGGGTGATTTGACAGAGCTTTCAGAAAATTTAAGAGCTGCTCAAGAAGAGATGATAGGCGCTCAGAAAGAAATGATAAGAAATGCGATGCTGAAATCTGCGATGTCGCTGCTCAATCTTTCCAAAAAAGAGGAAGAACTCAGTGAAGAGAGCAGTAATCTCGATAAGAACAGTTCGAGGTTTATATCGACAGCGGAAAAGCAGTTAGATATTTTGTCGGGGCTGGCGAGAACGGGTCATGAATTAATTGAACTTTCGCAGAAGACATTTTTTGTAACTCCCGATATGGGCAGAGCACTTGCGGGGGCTGTTTTAAATATGCAGAAATCTATAAGGGAACTTGAGGGGAGAAATATCAAGCAGGCAGTATCAGCTCAGGTTCAATCTCTGATGGCGCTGAATATGACGATTGAAGAGATAAGAAAATCATTGAAAAGTCTTGAGAGTGCGTCATCGGGTTCGGGATTAGAGGAATATCTCAAAAGACTGGAAGAGATGGCGGGTAAGCAGCAGGGGCTGAACGAACAGGCATCTGAGCTTTCTATGGGTCTCGAGCCGGGATTGGCTGAACAGGCAAGAATGCTGAGGATTGCCAGAGAACAGGAGGCGCTGAGGCGAGTTCTTGAAGAGCTTAGGAACGAGATGGGCAGGAGGTCGGAAATCTTAGGAGATATTGACCGAATAGAAAAAGATATGAGAGATGCTGCCAATGACCTCAGGAATAAAAGGTTTGACAGAAAGACAAGCAGGACAATGGAGAGGATATTGTCCCGTCTTTTAGATGCACAGCATTCACTCCGGCAGCGGGATTATTCCAAAAAACGCAAATCCGAGACAGCAAAAGAGTATCTTACGTTATCTCCCTCTGAGCTTTTGTGGCTTGGAGAAAAGGACAATGAGCTCAGGGAAGAACTTTTAAAAGCTTTGAGTGAAGGGTATTCGAGGGATTTTGTTGAGGTTATAAGAAAATATTTTCAATCGCTGAGTGAGATAAATTTTAATAATGACCGCTGATTGCAATGATGAGAATGATTTTCCAGATAGGTTTAAAATCAGTATAATCAGCGTAATCATAGGTTATTTATTTGGGGGAAAGGAGTTTTCGATTTTTGCTATTCCTTTGTCATAAAGGATTTGATTCAGGTGATTAAGATATAAACCGAAGGTCTCGTAGTTAATGGGATTTTGATTTTTGACCTTTCCCGAGCTTTTTTGCGGAATACTCAGGGTTTTTACAATTTGTTTAAGTTCTTTTAACTTCTGTTCTTTTTCTCTTTTAGCCCTGATGTTGTGAAGGGATAATTCGTTAAACATAGTAAAGTATTTTTTTAGTCTTCTATTTATAAAGAGTCTTATAATAAAGATTGATGCCGTACCACCTAAAATAATGCCGGCAGTGAAGAGGGTAATTCCTGATTCGATAATTTCAAAACTCAATTTGCAGCCTCCTGAAATTTGTTTTTTTGTTCAGACTATTCTTATTATCGGCAGGGTAATGCCAAAGTTTTAGTTAAATGAAGTTTTACCAAGAAGAATTTGGTTATATGTATAAGAAACTGGTATTTTTTTTGATTTTAGCTTTTTTGACAAGTTCTTTATCAATATTTTCCAAGCAGAATATTGAAGAGAATAAAAGGCGCTTCAAATTAGCACAGAGTTTTGAGAAAATAGGGGAATATAAAAAGGCGTTTGAAATATTCGAGATGCTTTATGCCGGTGAGCCGAATAATCCCAATTATTTCGGCGGTCTTGAGCGGAATATGCTGAATCTAAAGATGTTTGAGGAGCTTGCGGCTCATTATAATAAAAGGTTAAGGGATGGCAAATTTAACTTAAACGTATTAGGGAGATTGGGGGAGGTATATTATCAGTGGGGGAAAACAGAAAAAGCGGACAGTGTATGGAACTCGATAACGGAGACAAATCCGAAAAGGACGGTCAATTATTCTTTTCTGGCGAACGTTTTAATGAGGAACCGCCTTTATGACAGGGCAGTTGAGGTTCTGCTGGAAGGAAGAAAAATATTAAGAAACGATGCACTCTTTGAATATGACCTTGCAAATTTATATTTCTGGAAGAGGGAATATGTTAAGGGAGTTAAGGAATATTTAAAAATATTTCGCAAGAATCCAAAAACATACAGTCTGGTTGAAAACAGGATACTGGGCATTTTTCCGGATGATGATGCAGAGCTTGATGTTATTGCAGCTTTAATAAGTGAAGAGATTAAAAATAACAAGAACAATCAGCTTTACCGTCTTCTTGCAAATTTGTATTTTATCAACCGGGAATATTCTTCAGCATTCAGGGAATACATTAATCTAAATAGGATTTTGAATGCTCAAGGTAAAGAAATTTTATCGTTTGCAAATAGAGTTTTAAATGAAAAGATGTACAAAAATTCAGCAGAGGGATTTGAATATATTAAGGTCAATTTCCCCGATATGAAACAGATAACGGCAGCCTGTTATGGTCTTGCTTTTTCGTATGAGAAGGCGGGTTCTCCGGCTGAGGATGAGGGCAGGAATAATTATATATTCTTAAAAGCGGATTCGGATTATCAGGAGAAGAATCAATATTTATTGAAGGCAATCGGTGAATACGAGGAAATAATAAGGAAATATCCCGATACTATCTGGGCAATGAGGTCTTATTTAAGGATAGGTGAAATTAAGTTAAATTTGACATTTGACCCCGATGGTGCGGTTGAAAGTTTTACGAAGATTGTGAATCTGAGCAGGGATTCGATGCTGACAAGGGAAGCGGTTTTGAAGATAGGAGACTCTATGCTTGCCAAGGGAGACCTCGAGCAGGCAGAAAAAAAGTATGATGAGGTTATCGGTACGGAGCCGAAAAATGAGCTTTATTATCAGGCGCTTTATAAGAAGTCGTTTGTTAATTATCTGAATGAGAATTTTTCAGGGGCGGTGGAGATTGCAAATAATATTTTAATGCAGCAGCCCCCGAAGAGCAAAATATATAACGAGGTTCTTGAATTATTGATGTTTATCGAAGAAAATGAGAAAAAAGATGAGAATGCGCTGCGTGAGTATGTCAGGGCAGAGATGCTTATA
>JAUVVT010000246.1 GCA_030604505.1 bacterium
AAATATTTTCAGTTTTTTCAAGGGCTGAGTGTATCAATTCCCACGACAGTCTGCTTAGCTTACCATCTTTATCCGTCTTTTCAAGTTTTGTTTTAATAAGTCGGACAGCATTTGAATATTCTTCTGGATTTTCCAGAGCCATAAGTAAATTTTCCCAGCTAATATTTTCTTCAAATTTCGGTAAGGGGCTGATATTCTTGGCAGCAGATACAAAAGGTATCAAAATCAAAGCGATAACTAATATACACAGTGTCTTTTTCATCTTTACCTCTCATAACTTAATTGTTGTTTTATAAAAATTCTTATACTAATAAAAAGTCGCAATTTTTAATGCGGTCCTTAACGGACTCTTATTTTCAGCGTATAAAGCCTTTTAGGTGGCAGTTCAAAATAAATTCGTGTTCTCGGACTTTTTACCTCAAAGATACCTTCGCCGACCTGTTTTCCATCTGCTTTGTCCAACACAGCGTACCTATATTTGCCATGGTTAAGCAGATATAATTCTGCTCCCATTTGTCTGTTTAGTGTACCGAAATGGAAAAGTTCTGCGGTAAGCCGCTCTTTGTCGGTTTCTTTAACAAGAGCAGCTATATTGCGCGGCGGCGTTAGCCAGCGAACGGCATTGAGCGGAAAATATCTTGCATCACCCGGGTCACCCGTTGCGGTACTGTAAAGCAGTGGCAGATTCGGTATTGGGAAAGTAACGAATTCTTTTCCCAATGCGGCAAGTATTGCAGGAAAACGGAACACGCGGTCGGTGTATCGAACCTCACTGGTAAAGCCGGGGAAATTTATTTTCAGAGCTTCAGCACATTCCCGCAGCCCTTCAGTTAATGCTGTCTCGTCGTCATTCAGCCTGTATTTGATATAGGGGAGATTTTCTTTTTCAAGTAGTTCATTGAATTCTGTATTTCCTGTTAAAAGCCGATATTTGGCAGCTGTTTCGGCAATAAAGCCTATTCTTGATGCACACCATGCTTTTGAGCCCATAACCGGTTCCTGAGGAGGATTGTTAAGGTATTCCAGTCTGATTTTTGCCATTGACCGTATTGGCTCGATATATTTTTCATTCCCGGTCATAAAATATGTAAGCAGAAGAGTTTTGGTCATCATAGACATTGCGCTTGGAAAGCCATACAGCCAATATCCCCTTGGGTGGTGATTTTTCGGCAGCCACCAGTCTTCCCCGACACCGCCGATAAATCCTTCGGGCCAATGTATTGCTGTAGGCAGAAGTCCTGCTGGTTTTCCGCGTTCACTTCTTGCTGCTGCGTCAACCCATGTGTCCATCCACCTGGTAAAAAGTCTGCCAAGTTCTTTGTCGCCGGTTCGCTGCCAGAGAAGGAGTGCTGGCTGGACGGCACGCGGATGGTAGACAGTGTCGCAAGCTTTTGCCCGGCTGGTATCAACTTTGTCTACGCTGATATATGTGCTTTTATACTGCAGGAAACCCCTATCATTGATACCTGTCCAGAGTTTTTTCATAAGTTCGGCAAGACGCAGTGCACGTTTTTTCCATTCAGGATTGTCAGGTTCAAGGTGCATCATTGGTGTTAATGCGTCTGAGACGTCTTCTGCCGTATGTTCCACGTCGTAAATTCTGTTATTGTAACCGCCTTTAAGATGCGGCTGATTGAGGATTTGTTTTGAGAAGTAGGTCTGTCCCCACGTGAGCTTTGGGGAATCGAAACCGATGAGCAGAGGTACCCAGACACGCCACATCTCGCAGTCGTCTCCCCATCCTCCGCCGTATTCGCCATTTTCTCTCATACGGTTATCAATCCACCATTCGAGAATGTCTGCAAGGTATTCCAATCCCTGACGCTGGTAAACTGCCCATTGCGGTGCACCTTCTACACAGGGATATTGCCTTTCCGGCAGAAACGCTTCACCAAGATACATACGAATGATGCGGTTTTCAGGGAATGCGACACGTCCCAGTTTCATCAATCTCAGAGCCTTGCTGAGAGCTACACGATCCATATCGGGAGTACCGTAGTTTGTATGTGCCCAGATAATCATCCGTGCCCGATAGACACAGGAAACCGGATAAAGGGGTGACCATTCATCTACCTTAAAATCCTAATCTTCTATTTTTTGTATCGACCTGTGGAAATAGTCGGTTCGCCTGGAATTGATATAAAGTTCAATTCCTTCGACCATTTCTTTCAATCCCGGTATTTTTATGTCTTCTTCTTCAGCAATATATTCAAGACGTTTTAGGTAGTTCAAACGGGTCTGGTCGTCATCCTGATTTCCGGCAATCCTTATAATTTCTCCATATTCTGTCTGTTTCCACTTTTCTTCTATAATCCGTTCGAACAGCGATATGGCTCGGGACTTCTCAAGCGCGGAATCTATCAGTCCCCAAGACAACTTACCCAGCTCTCCGCAGCTATCCTTCTGCTCGAGTTTCCGCGAAATGAGTGAAATTACATAAGAACGGTCATCAGTATCCAACAGAGTCTCCAGCAGTTCCTTCCAGCTCGGATTATTGACTTCCGTCTGCTGTAATTTTCCCATTTGAAGACCGTTAACTTCTTTTGCAGAGGATATAATAGGCATCCAAAACAAAACGATGATAAAGATGTACAATGCTTTTTTCATTTTATTCTTCTATTTCTTATGTTTCCTGTGAAAAATGTTTAAATTAGTTAAATTATAAAAGACTTAATTAAATCAGAAAGGAATTCCTAATCCACCCGTATAAATTGGGATTAATCAGTAATAATGAGAAATTTTTCCGATATGCGGTGATATCATTTTTTAAAAAAACAGATTAAAAAATATCAAAGACCTCTCTGACATATTCAATATTATCTCTTGTATCTTTTATTAAGTCATTCGGGCTCGAGGTTTCCAATATAATCCAGCCTTCATATCCGACCTGTTTAAAAAGTTTTGCAATTCTTGGCAGGTCGAGAGGATTTTCAGGATCGGTATCCTTTAGAAGATACTTTCCGTTCTTAATATGCACCTGTCCGATATGTCCTTCCAGCATTGGTATGGTCCTATATGGATCAATATCTGTAAACACTGCATTTTTTGGGTCATAATATGCTTTAACATTTGGCGAATTAACTGCTTTGAACACTCTCAAATGGTCTTCTGCGCTCCAGTGTACCTCAAGAGACAGATAAATACCTGCATCTTCAGCTCGGGGTGCAAGTTCACTCAAAACATCTATAATACGCCTAAAATCATCTTCAGTATTACATTTACCCAAAACAGGTATCAGAATATTCTTTGCTCCGAGATTGCGTGCCATCTCAATCACATCTATAACCCATACAGCGGCTTTTGGTTCTGAATTAAGCGGCAGACTGCCGATCTCTCCGATGCAAACAGATGGTATCATCAGTCCATATTTATAGGCAGCATTACGATACAATTCCTGCCTTTCCGGTGCCCTATTAGGCAGGTTATCTTCAACTTTCCTTGTGCCTGCACTAATCTCAATACCGTCAAGTCCAATTTCATACGCTACTTTGAAAGCTTCCAGCTTACCCCTCTGCTGCAAATTCCAGTCGGTCATTCCTATTCTTATTGGCAGTTTACCACTGCCCGATTTCACTGCTCCTTTTATCTTTGTCTCTTTTGTAATTGTTAAACCCGCTGCGCCAATAGCGCTTGCTCTAATAAAATCACGTCGATTTATTTCTTTTTCTAAAGACATTTTTTGTGCCTCCTTTTAATGATAAAATAATAAATTATGTTTATTAATTTTTATACTCCCATGAAAAAATAACTGCTGTGTTAATAAAAACAAATATAGTTTAAATTATTAACGGATGGCTTGATGAAGTGAAATAAACATTTTTCAATCTGATTTAGATATAAATTTATAAATTTTATAATACTTTGCAACCTTTTTATAAAGAAAATTGTTATATAAGAAAAAGTAAATAAATTTTGTTAAGGAGATAGCACGGCAAAAAGTAAAATTTGAGAAAGGGTCTCGCTATGGCTGTTCCTACAGGATTATGCAGTCTAAACTAAGTTAATATATTGTAATTGTATATATTTAGCAGAAAGATTTAGAAAACAAGTTTTGTTAATTTTTTGCGTATTATCTTAAAAAGTAAAAAATACTTGATATTTGAGAAATAATTTTATATTTTAAAAAATATTTTAAATAAAATGGCTAAAAAAGGAGATTGAAGATGCCGACGTATGAATATCTTTGTAATGAATGTGGACATAAATTTGAAGAATTTCAGAGTATAACCGATGAGCCTTTAGAAGACTGCATTCAATGTAACGGGAAAGTTAGAAAAATTATCAGTCAGGGAGGTGGATTGATATTTCGGGGGAGCGGATTTTATGTTACAGATTATAAGAGATCAGGTAAAGATAAAGAAAACAAAGGTGAAAGGGGAAAAAATCCTGCTCCAAGTAAAACATAAAAGAAATATGTTTAGAAATTTTATAGAAATTTTTTATATTCTTTCTTTTTAAAAAATTAGTTTGTATATTAGTTTAAGAATCTTTATTGAAAATCATGTAATGCTATAATTCCGTTTAATTATTGTTACTTGCTAATAATTTTATAAAATCCCTTATTCTTTCC
>JAUVVT010000403.1 GCA_030604505.1 bacterium
AAAGAGAATATTGTATGACAATTAAAAAATATTTACACTCCCGGATAATAATATTTGCAATTCTCGCAATTATATTCTGGTGTATATTTTTTTATTTAAAACTGCAGAATCAGAATATTAATGACATAAAGGATAAAAGCAAGAAAACTACTTTTATTGAAAATTTGAATGCCTTTAAAGATAATGAAGATTCATTAAAGGAATATGTTGCAATTTCCGAATTAATTTCGCTTTGCAATCTGCCGGGTAAATGCGGTGAAAAACTGCCGTGTGAAGGTAAAAAGGTTAAGATTAAAGGTTATGTTGATTTCAGAAATGTTTTTGATAAAGAACATTATCCGCAGTTACCATACGAAAAATTTAGAATATTTGATTCGACAAAGACAAAGGTTCTTGAAGTATGGGCAGTCAGTGATGATAATTCGGGGATATTCAAAAAAATTTATAATAATAATATTAAACCTCCCTCAATGATTTTTGTAAAGAGTAAGATAGAAGGAATCGACATTCCTACGAATGATGGCTGCAGGAGATGGGTAAAATTAACTATAGATAACGAAGAGGATATTTCCTTTTGATTTAAGAAAGTATAATTTTATAAATAATCGTCATAATATGGGAAAATCCAATGATTTCTACAAAAAGCGCTTTCAAGATATTAGTAATTTTATTATTGATTATAACAGTCTTTCAGAAATTAGAGGCGCAGAAAATTAGTCCGGAAGATGCAAAAAAGGCGGCAAATGTGTGGTTTCAAAACATAATTCTTTCTGATATAAATAATTTACAAAAAGTCTCTTCTGAAAATTATAATAAAGATATTATTGAAATAAGAGGCTTTCCGGACAATGAAACTCTGGCTTTTGTGGTTGAATTTGAACCGAAAGGTTTTATCATTATTTCTCCTGATTTAAATATTAATCCGATAATCGGGTATTCCGGAGAATCAAACTTTGACCCAAATCCTTCTTATCAAAATACGTTACTACATTTAATTAGACGTGACTTATCAAACAGATTGAAGGCATTGATGAACGGTTATATTTCGGAACAAATAAAAAATAAGGCACAGTCTGACTGGAATAGATTGCTGAAGATTTATAATGAAGAAATCGATAATTTAAGAATATCAGATGAATCACTATGGGATGTTAAAGTTGGTCCATTTGTTTTAACGACATGGAATCAAGGTGAAGTAAATGGAGAGAATGTATTTAACCTTTATACTCCCAATAATTGGTGGAGCGGTTGTATATCTACTGCTGTGGCTCAAGTCCTAAAGTATTATAACTGGCCGCCTGTCGGCTCCGGTTCTCATTCATATAATGAAGATGACGCAGGGACACTTTCAGCAGACTTTGGAACTACAACTTATGTGTGGAACGATATGCTTAATAGTTATTCCGTCATTCCTACACCGACTCAAAGGGAAGCTGTCGGATTATTAATTTATCATGTCGGTGTTGCTGTGGAAATGGATTATGGAAAGGAAGGTTCAAGTGCTTCATTATCAAATGCTGCAAATGCTTTCAGCAGTTACTTCAGAACGTCAAGTGAATATTTACTCAGCTCTAATTCTACTTTTTATGACCGCTTATATTCAAATATTACTTACTCAAAACCTGTTTTATTTAATATCGGCGGAACAAATTTAGCACATGCAGTTGTTGTTGATGGTGTACAACATAATACCGATGATACAAAGTATTATCACTTAAATTTCGGATGGGGAGGTATCAGTGATGCCTGGTATGATATCAATAGTAATATGGTTACAACCGAAGGCACTTATGATACATTATATGCAGCAATAATTGATATTATTCCAAATCCTCTGTTTAGTTCTGCTGTGGATACAAGTACGACCGGGGATTATACGGTTTCCTGGAATGTTTCGGATAAACTAAATGCCGCTTATTTCGAGCTTACAGAGGGTATACAGGCAGCTTCAATTTCTACATTTATTGATGGTGCTGAAAGTGGGACGGACAATTGGACTATTGATGGTAACTGGGAATCTAATACAACTCTAAATTTGTCAGGAGGCAAATCGTTTAGAGGTTATTTGTCCACAGAGGCTATTTATGAGACACACAAAATCACCTCAAATAAAAGTTTTTATATTAATGAAACAACAACAATTTCATATTATTGGAAGACTGGTGATTTTGATGTTGACGGAGTTAATTATGCTCAAGTTCGTTTTCAGGTTTCAACTGATGAAATAGATTGGACTACTTTGAAAACCTATACACAAGGAAGCAGTCTCTGGGCTTTAGAAAATATTGACCTGCCAGAATATACCGGACAAATGATATTCGCCCGTTTCACAATCAGTCATATAAGCGGTTCATCCTATTATGACGGTTCTGAATATGACTATGTAGGTTTCTTCGTTGACGATTTTAAAGTTGATAATTGTAATGAAGTAATATGGACAACAGTTGATGATAACATTTCAGCTAATTCACAATCAATAAGCGGGAAATCGGATGGAAAATATTATTATAAAGTTCATGCTTACAGGGATTCAGAATGGTGGGAGTGGTCTAATATTTATTATACAATAGTGGACAAATTTACAAATATAAGTGATATAGATAGGATAATTCCAAAAGAATTTAGAATATATCAAAATTACCCGAATCCATTTAATCCCGAAACGACGATTAAATATGAGCTGCCCAAGAAATTATTTGTTACTTTGAAAATATATAATATTCTTGGACAGGAAATTAAAAACCTTGTTAGTAGAACACAAAACGCTGGAAAATATTCGGTTATTTGGGATGGAACAGATAAAAATGGGAATTTCGTATCCAGTGGGATTTATTTTTATAGTATCAAAGCAGGAAAATATATATCAACGAAAAAGATGCTGTTTTTGAAATGATTTATTTTGTACAATATAAAAGAATCATGAATTACACGGATTTATAAAAATATTTATTAGAAATTTTATATTAAAATCCGCGGATAAAATATTTTACAATTAACA
>JAUVVT010000145.1 GCA_030604505.1 bacterium
AAAATTAGATAATAAATTTAAAAAATTTACTTGCAATTAATATCTTTTTTCTTTATAATTTATATGTTATTAAAAAAAAGTCGATAATTTTTAATTAAAGGCAAACCAAGGGTAAAAGCGTATTTTTCAAAAGATTACTGAAATTAATTAAAAAGGGAGATATAAGTCTATTTGTTTTGATTTTTAAAATTTGTTATTAGATTTTTTAGTTTTATAATAAAATTGATAATACTTTAAAAATATTGAAATAAATAGGTTTATATTTCTAATTAACTTGTAGAAAAATAAATTACGCTTTAACCAATAATGGTTTGCATTTTTTTTATGGAGAAAAGTCATGAGAAAAAATAAAATAATATTAATTTTTGTGTTTTTTATTATTTTTGTCTGGGATTCAGGTATTTATGGACAGGTTGAATCATTTAAGACATTTGACCCCAAAAAGAAGGATTATGAGATATATATAACATTTTCTACAAGCGGTGGTGGTGTGGGGACTAAGGTTAAATGGGGTAACAGGGAAAATGTTCAAAAATTTGTATCTTTTGAGATCGGCGGAGTTAGAGGTGAAAATGAATATGTTACTTATAATCCTTATGACCCTTACGGATTTCCAATCAAAATGAATCAAAAAAGATATATGATGCTTGTGCCAATTTATTTTGGTCTTCAGAAAAGATTGTTTAAGGATACAATAGAAGATGATTTCCGTCCCTTTATTGATTTTGAATTTGGTCCTGTTCTTGGTGCAAGGTTTCCGGTTGGGAAAGGTTTTGTGAATAATATAAAGAAGGGAAAGACAGGGATGACTATTGGTGGATTTCTGGGAGCCGGCGTTGAATTTGGTAATATGGAGAAAAATGTTTATGTTTTTTCCCTGGGATACAGATTTACACGTTTCTTTAAAGACCTTGTTGATGAGCGAAAATTTGATGCCTTTGTCATAAGGATTGGAATTGTAACCCAGTTTTAATAAAGATTAATATAAAAAGGGATTGATATTTATGGTTATTTTTTATTAGACCGAAGTTTGATAGGATAAATAAGAAGCTGAAAATAATGTTAACTGAAAATACAAAAGAGATGGAAGATTGAAATGGCAGAGAAGATAGCTAAACAGAGTGATGATTTTTCGCGTTGGTATAATGATGTTGTAATCAGTTCGGAACTTGCCGATTATTCGCCTGTGCGAGGGTGTATGGTGATAAGACCTAACGGATTTGCGATTTGGGAAAAATTAAGAGACACTCTTGATAGAATGATAAAGGAATCAGGGCATCAGAATGCGTATTTCCCACTTTTTATACCGGAAAGTTTCTTTAAAAAAGAGGCAGAGCATGTAAAGGGTTTTTCCCCGGAATGTGCAGTTGTGACGCACGGCGGAGGCAAGAAATTGGAAGAACCTCTGATGATAAGACCCACATCAGAGACTATAATTTATTCAATGTATTCAAAGTGGATAGATTCTTATAGAGATTTGCCCGTTTTAATTAATCAATGGGCAAATATAGTCCGCTGGGAAATGAGAACAAGACTTTTCTTGCGCACTACGGAATTTCTCTGGCAGGAAGGCCATACAGCACATGCTACACATGAAGAAGCAGAAGAAGAATGTCTGAAAATGCTTGATGTTTATGCTGAGTTTGCCGAAAAATATATGGCTATACCGGTTATTAAGGGTCAAAAATCAGAAAAAGAGAAATTTGCAGGAGCATTAAGAACATATAGTATTGAATCGATGATGAAAGATAAAAAAGCCCTTCAGAGCGGAACATCTCACGATTTGGGACAAAATTTCGCTAAGGCTTTTAATGTGCGCTATCAGACAAAAGAAGGGAATATGGAATATGTATGGCAGACAAGCTGGGGGGTGAGCACAAGATTGATAGGTGCGCTGATTATGGCGCATGGTGATGACCGTGGATTAGTAATTCCGCCTAAAATTGCTCCAACTCAGGTCGTTATTATACCTATTAAGGGAGGAGAAACCGAGAACGCTGAAATTAATGAGTTTATAGATAATCTTTATGAAGATATTAATAAAGAAATATCGATTAAAGTAGATGATGACGAAAGGACATCGCCCGGATGGAAATTTAATCAATATGAATTGCTTGGAATTCCCTTGAGGATTGAAATAGGTCCAAAAGACCTTAAAAATAAAGAAGTTGTGTTTGTGAGGAGGGATAATGGTAAAAAAGAAAGCGCTGAATGGGGTGATGTAAAAGAGAAGATAAAGTCAGTGCTTGACGATATACAGGAAAACATTCTAAAAATTGCACGTGATTTTCGAAAAAAAAATACGTTTTATCCTGATGATTATAATAATTTTAGAGAAATAGTAGAAGGGGAAGGGGGATTTTTAATGTCTCACTGGTGCGGTAAGGATGTTTGTGAAGAAAAGATTCAGGAAGAGACTAAAGCAGTTATTTGCACTATTCCTTTCGAAAATAAAAATGAAAACGGGAAATGTATCCTCTGCGGGGGAGATTCACAAAAAAGGGTTCTTTTTTCCAAGAGCTATTAGCTGAATTTTTTAAAGAAAATATTTACCACAAGAGATATAAAAAGTTTTGAAATTTATAATCTTTCTCAGTATTCCTCGTGGTAAGCTAAATTTGATTTATTTGGAAAAAAATGAAACAGTTTTTTAAAAAGATATTAAAGGTTTTTAATAAGCGGGAGGGGGAATTAAAGGAAAACAACGAACTTAATAAATCTTATGGCATAAAGATAGTCATTATACTTGCATTTATATTTATTACGGTAATTTTATTTCCACTGGGAAAGTCTTATCAATATTCTGATTATGGGGTAGGTACTGTTACTGATAAAGAAATAATCGCACCATTTGATTTTCCTGTTCTTAAGACTGAAGAGGAGTTAAGGATTGAGAAAGATAATACAATTAAGTCGATACATCCGCATTTTTTTCTGAATCAGAGAATATATAACAAACAGCTTGCAGAGTTTGACCACTTTTTTGAGCAAATTTATAATATAAGTCTTTTAAAGAAAAAGATAAGTTTATCACAAAGTTCTGCTAATAAAAGTAAGTCCAAAAATGGGAAAACAGATTCAGCCGATGTTTCTCTTTATAATGCGCTAAAGAATGATTTTAAAAAGTATTATGAGATTGATTTAGATGAGAAGAAATGGCAATCCTTAATTGATTCGGATAAAAAGATAATTGATACATTTAAGAACAATATAAAAGAGATATTAAGTGATTTAATTTCTATTGGTATTATTGACAGACCAAAGGAAAGTTTTCCTCCGGAAACTCAGATGGTTTTTAGATTCGTAGATGATGAAGAACTCCGTAAAGTAATTGATTTCACGGATGTAAAAGAAGCAAAAGAAAATGCAATAAAGAGACTTCAGAACAATTATTCCAAAGAAAGTGATATTTTAGATGTTGGATATGAAATTCTAAATATATTTATTTATCCAAATATAATATATGATGAAGAAGCTACCGATAGAAAAAAAGAAGAAGCGCTGAGCAAGCTTCCTCTTGCAAAGGGGATGGTACTTGAGGGTGAAAGAATTGTTGACAGCCATGAGATTGTGACGGAAGAAATTTATGATAAAATTATATCTTTGCGGATAAAGATATTTGAAGAAGGTACGGCTAAGGGTTTTTTGGGGATTGTTCATTATCTTGGCAAGGCACTTTTTGTCGGATTGTTGTTATTTTTACTATTTATTTATATTTATATTTACAGAAGAAAGATATTTTATGATAATCGAAAAGTTCTTTTAATATTAATTATAGTGTTAACGGAGTTTTTGTTTGCATTTCTTATTACAAATAAGTTTGGGCTATCGGTTTATCTGATTCCTACAACAATTGCGTCGATGTTGCTTGCGATACTTTTTGACAGCGGTGTCGGATTTATCGGTACGATTGTTGTTTCCTTAGGAATTGGCGGTTATCTTGGCAGTGAATTTACTTTAATTATCATTTCAATGATAAGCGGTGTCACCGCTGTATTTTCTGTTTATAAGATTCGACAGCGGAGTCAATTTTTTCGAGCAGTACTTTTTATACTTTTAGCTTATTTTATTTCACTTATATCAATGGGGCTTTTCAGGTTTTTGCCATGGAGTGATATTTTTAGAAATTTTACTTATTTTGCCTTACCAAACAGCATTTTTTCGCCGATAATAACATTAGGAATGCTTAATATATTTGAATGGGCATTTGGTATTACGACCAATATGAGGCTTCTGGAACTTTCGGATATGAATCATCCTCTTCTTCGGAGACTTTCATTAAAAGCGCCCGGAACTTATCATCATAGTATAATAGTTGGTAATCTTGCAGAAGCCGCAGCAGAGTCAATAGGGGGTGCGAACTCGTTACTGTCGAGGGTTGGAGCATATTATCATGATATTGGAAAGATGGTTAAACCGGAATATTTTACGGAAAATCAAGATGGACCAAATCCGCACGATAAGTTAACAGCGAGTATGAGTTGTCTTATAATTTCGTCTCATGTAAAAGAGGGGATTGAAATAGGAAAGGAATATAAGCTTCCAAATGAAATTTTAGATTTTGTAAATCAACATCAGGGGACAGCCAAGGTATCATTTTTCTATGAAAAAGCGAAACAAACAACAGACCCGAAATATTTAAATGAAATGGATTTCAGATACCAAGGTCCAAAACCGCAGACTAAAGAGGCGGGAATTATTATGTTATCCGATTCGGTTGAAGCTACTTTAAAATCAGTAAAGAATCCGTCTGTTACGAGAATAAAGGAATTAGTTGCCGAAGTGCTTGAAAATAAATTTAAGGATGGACAACTTGATGACTGTGAGCTTTCTTTTAAGGATTTGAGTTCGATTTCCGATAGTTTTATTAAGATTTTGGTTGGGATGTTTCATGCAAGAATAGAGTATCAGCCCCAGCAAAAAGAAACATTAAATAAAGATAAAATTCAATCACAAGAGAAAATTGCGCAAATTAAGAATTCAAGTAATAAATAATGACTATAAATCACAGTTTGATAAAAATGAAATATCATCATTAAGTAAAAAGGTGCTTAACGAAGAAAATATTTGCAGTTATGATATTTCTATTATTTTTGTGAATGAAAATTACATTATTGACCTGAATAAAAGATTTTTTGATAAAGATAATACAACAGATGTAATATCTTTTAATCTTTCGGAACAAATGCTCGAAGGAGAAATCTATATTAACTTTGATATAATTAAAGAACAGGCTGAATATTATTCGGTTAGTTTTAGTGATGAAATGAAAAGATTAATTATTCACGGGATATTACATCTTGCAGGATATAAAGATTATAAAAAAGAAGAAAAATTAATTATGAGAAAGAAAGAAGATTGTTATCTAAAATTATAGAAGGAGGTGATTATATCGAAATAGTTTGATACAAATTTTTTAATAATAGGATAATATTGATTTGAACGGTAAAATAAGAAAAATCCAAAAACCTAAATTCCTGTTGCGCAAAGCATATTTTGTTCTGGAAATATCCTGTAAGTTGTTTACTAATAATCTATTATATAAGATATTTGTTAATATTCTGAAGGAAATATTCACATATTTAACTAAAGACATAAAGAAAGATTTTTGTTATTATCGGATAATTTCTGTCTTTTTAATGTTAGTGATATTTCCTTTTGGTTTATACGGGCAGAGTTCTTTTGATTTCAGACCGGAATCATTTGGTATTGTTTCTCTAAATGAGCCATGGAAGAGAAACAACATTCCTTTCAATGATAAAATATATTATTATCTCACCCAAAATAATAAATCTTCAGTAAGATATACCCAGGTAGATTCTATTTCTAAGAAATTTATAATAGGGCAGAAAATATCCAATTATGATA
>JAUVVT010000421.1 GCA_030604505.1 bacterium
ATGAGGTAATATGGACAAGGATGTTTACTCTTGTTTTTGGCAATACCACATTAGCAGTAAGCATAGTACTATCTGCTTTTATGACAGGACTTGCCGTCGGAAGTTATTATTTTGGAAAATTAATAGATAAAAAGAAAAACTGTCTAAAATTTTATGCTGTGCTTGAATTCGGTATCGGAATAACTGCCTTTTTAATTCCGTTTCTAATTAATTATTTGAATTACTTGTATTCTACAATATTTAATATATTTGGTTTAAGTTATTTCGTTTTAAGTATTATAAGATTCTTAATGTCGTTTATTCTAATGCTGATTCCAACGACAATGATGGGGGGAACTCTTCCTGTATTGGTAAAATACTTCGCTGATAAAAAAATAGAATTAGGAAGAAAAGTTGGAATCCTCTATGGGATAAATACATTTGGAGGTGTAATCGGCTGTTTTCTTGCAGGATTTTATTTAATCATAACTATCGGAGTAAATCAATCGGTTTATCTGTTTGCTGCTGTTAATCTATTAATAGGTTTTTTTGTGTGGCTGATGAGTAGGAAAGAAGTCCAAGAAGAGAAGGTTATAACAAGCGAAGTAAATGAAACCACCAATACAAAAAGTTCAGTTTATTCACGCAATATTCTAAAGATTGTATTATTTGGATTTGCCCTTTCCGGATTCTGTGCACTTGCTTATGAAGTTTTATGGACAAGGGCTCTTATTTATATTATTTCAGTATCCGTATATGCTTTCACGATAATGCTTTCGACATTCTTATTAGGGCTCGCATTTGGTGGGTATATAGGCGGAAAATTTTCCGACCGATTTGACGGATTAAAACTATTTTCAATTCTACAGGTGCTCATCGGATTAAGTGCATTGGGGAGTATTTATATTTTAAGCGATTTTCCTGATATTTCGAACAAGATTGCCGATATATACGATAAAGCAAACTGGTATGAATGGAATATGCTGAAATTCTTTGAAACTGCAATAGTTTTGTTTATACCCGCAGCGTTTATGGGAATGGTATTTCCCGTGGTTGGAAAAATTTGGACAGAAAATATAAAAAAGGTCGGGAAATCAATCGGTGAGGTATATTCCTTTAATACAGCAGGAGCCGTGCTTGGTTCACTTGCTGCAGGATTTATAATAGTTCCCTTATTAGGAACTCCGCAGGGAATTATGTTTATCGCTTTTATTAATATTTTAATCGGAATGGTTGTTCTTTACCTTATTCCAAATATAAAGTCTAATGTTAAAATTTATGTAATTGCAGTATTATTCGTTTTAATTGCCATCCAGCCGTTTTTTATAAAAAAAGATATGTTTTTACCCCTTTTGAATAAATTCGAGAAAGGCAGTGAATTAATACATTTCAGAGAGGGAATATCCGGAACCATAACTGTTCATCAATATCCCGATTATTACTATAACGGAAGAATGATCTCTGTTGATGGCACAAACGTTGCCGGGACAGAATTTATGCTCCGTACAACCCAGAAGCTTCAGGGACATATCCCTCTTTTACTGCATGGAAATGCAAAGCTGGCACTCCAAATCGGATTTGGAAGCGGCGAAACCTCCAATGCAGTCCTGCTCCATAATGTTGAAAGATTGGATTTAGTTGAACTTTCTGAAGATGTCTTGGATGTTGCCGATGAATATTTTTCCGACCTGAATAAAGGTGTTCTTAAAAATGAAAAATTAAATCCAATAATAATGGACGGCAAAAACTATGGTATTCTTACAAAAGAAAAATATGATGTAATAATGAATGATGCCACATATCCGACAAAAGGCGCCTGTGCCGCTTTATATACGGAAGAACATTTTCTTGCTCTAAAAGAAATATTAAACGATAATGGAGTGCTTTCGACATGGGTACCGCTCGACCTCGCACCTTATGATTTTAGGTTAATTCTAAAAACCTTTCAGTCCGTATTCCCATATTCATACTACTGGTACGTCACCAATTCTACTAATAAACACGGAATCCTCATCGGCATGAAGAATAAACTCAAAATAAACTACAGTCAATTTGTAGAGATTATGAGTAAAAAAGGAATAAAGGAGGACCTTGAAGAGGTTAGTATTGGTTATCCCGTTGCACTTTTGGACGGATTATTGCTTAATGAAGAGAACATCAAAAAATTGACGGAAAAATCACCGGTAAATACCGATGATAAACCTTTGCTTGAGTTCTCAAAATATAAACTGAGAAACAGGAAAGATTCAGAAATATTAAATATATCTGATATCTTAAAGTTTAAAAAGTCCGCTTTCCCGTATTTAGTAAATATAGGCAAAAAGGAAGATAAAGATGCATTGAAGCAAAAACTTGAGAAATATTCCCGGGCCACAAAGCTCGTGATAGAAGGTCATTTACTTGATAGAAAAGGAGTTCCCGGAGGAAGAAGAACAAAATATTTGCAGGCACTAAAGATTAATCCCGATGACCTTAATGCAAAATTGCTGTTGAAAGAAATTGATGAAGAAGAAATAAATCTGAAGAAAAAAATTGCCGCAGACCCTTCAGACTATATTAACTATTCAGAATTAGCTCTCTATTATATAAAAGAAAACAAATTGGAAAAATCTATCGGTTATCTCGAAAAAGCAATAGAACTTAATCCCGAAATTGTTGAGCCATATATGGGACTTGCTGGAGTTTATATGAATCTAATGCAGAAAAATAAAACACAGGAGGTTATTAATAAAACAATCTCTATTTTTCCGAATGATAGCGACGTGAGATTCAGAATCGCTAATTTTTATAACAGTATGGGAATGCCCATTAGTGCATTAAGGGAACTTGAAGAAGCAAAAAAGCTAAATCCTGAAAATGCAAA
>JAUVVT010000063.1 GCA_030604505.1 bacterium
TAAACACCTTATAAGTTATTCGATCTCCAGCGGATTCTTAAGCATTGTATAATATTCCTCGACAGCTCTGAATCTCTGAGAAATTTCCGGGTCAATCCCGTAAACCAAATAGGCATTCTTCTCAATATAGTTTGTCCCTTTAGGTGCCCTGACAGAACCGCGGGAGACAAAATCCTCGACCAGTAATTTGATTGCTTACCGATGCGTATCTCCTGCCTTTCGTTTAAAGTCAATTCCGACTCTTTATTGGAATCCGATGCTTGATAATCGAGATGCAGACTTGCTATACCATAACCTCTTTCAGCATTAAAAAATGTAAGCCAGGGCAGATTCACAGGAAGCTTTAGGGGCCAGGATAAATCGGTATCATTGACAATCTCACCGTCAACTAATCGCTCAATAGGGAATGGCTTAGTAATCACTGAACCGTTCAATTCTTTCCAGGCATTATGTGTAAAAATTTTGCTGTTAAAAGTCAGCTCATCGTTCCTTAATGAAGATAAATTTGTCGTCTGCAATAATTCAACATTAGCTTGCGATATCACATAAGGTACGGATGAATAAAACCTGTAAATTACGATAAACTTAACAAATGGTTCATCCTTCGTAAATACGCCTTCCCTGTAAACAAGATAAAGCAGAGGACCTTTAATTTCATATGATTTCGAAGGAGGGTTCATAAACTTAACACCTATATTACCGTCGCTTTTAATACGCCTGCTGCAGTCAGGTGTATAATGAACATATCCACCCCTCCTTGAAAATATAACATTAAATCCCATCTTCAGAGTAATTGTCCTGATCTGGCCGCACCTGTTCAGAGCAGAACCGCTGCTTCCGGAAGTCATATCAATTGTATAATAATCATTCTCAGCTATTGACTGCGGAACTTCCCCGTAAACCTTAAGGTCACTCTCATAGTTTGGTTTTGTTGCCTCAGGATTTCCAAAGTATATTCGGTATTCCTTTTCGCTGTTAGCCAAAACATTCGCAAGAAAAACAACATGACTCCTTTCTCCGGGAAGATTATAAACCTGACTGGGCACTTCGATAAGTTCCCCCGAACGAAAATCCTTCTCTACAACACGAATCTCCTTTTCCGGTGAATCAATCTCATCCGATGAAAAGTCAACTTCAAGATCAATCGGCTCATTTATTCTCGAAAGCCCTTTATTCTCATAAAGTTTAACAACCTTATAAAACTTCCAGCTGTTATTCCATTCACCCGAAGTATTCTCAAAAGTTTCAAACGTATTTTGCCCTGATGCTGTGAAAGGCTGTGAAAGGAATATTACACTGATTATCAATATATTAAAATATTTCATAGCACTATTATAAATTATCCGGTAATGTGAAAAATCTTTAATCGGTTATTTTATTTAATTCTTTTTTACAACCTATTTAAGTAAAATTTTCTCTCTTTGGACTTTTGTGCCTCTCCGCACTTACCCTATAGCATTCTTAATCTTATCTAAAAACTTTGGTATACCAATCATAGGATCTTCTTTTTCTTCATATTCTATTGGCAGGTAACCGCTGTAATTTGCATCCCGAAGAATCTTAACAACTCTGTTCATATCAACTTCTTCATTATTCCTTCTATTTACAGTCACTTTAACATGACAGGTAATTGCATAAGGAGCAATCATAGCTATTTCTTTATAAGGATCATCACTTCTGAAATTACCAGTATCAAGATTAGCCGCTATCCACTCTGAATCGACCATCCTAATAATTCTCAGTACCTGTTCAGCACTTGTACAAATACCGCCGTGATTCTCTAATGCAAGCATAACACCATATTTTGAAGCATATTCACAACACTCTTTATAAGCCTCCACAGCCCAACCAACAGCAACTTCTTCTGTGTATCCGTCCGGGACCCTTCCACCAAACACACGCATTTCGGGAGAACCTAATTTGGAAGAACATTCTATCCATGTCTTAACAAGCTTTATATTTTCTGCCCTTTTACTTTCATCCGAATCGGTAAAACTATTACCTATCGCTGTCCCGTTTATATCAAGTCCCAGCAAAAATGCCTTCTTCTTCAGATGATACAGATATTCATCACTGCTTGCTTCAGGATAATTAGGAAAATAATAACCGGTCAACTCGACCCCGTCAAAACCTAATTTTGCCACATACTCTATAAAATCATCAAGATTTTTCTCGCCTTTGGACAGATATTTGCGAAAAGAATATGCACATATACTTGTTTTAAGTCGTGGTTCACCGAGCCTTTTTATCTTTGTCTGGGCAAAACTGCTATTTCCTGCAAAAACCATTCCTGCAGCAGCAACTGGAAGAACTGCAGAACCCTTTAAAAATTCCCTTCGATTGATCCCATCAGACATAATTCCCTCTCCTTATTTTAAATAAAAATTCCTTAAGATGGATTGATTATTAGAACCTCTGTGAAATGAAAGTTCTGTTAATTATTATAAAATATAAGATTAATGAAGTTTAAGATGAATTTTATATGCCTAAATATACTAAAATGAATTAGTTTTTTCAATAATAAAATATAAAATTTCAAAAATTATGATAATTTATTAAGCATTTATTTTTACTTTAAAAAATAGCATATAATTTAAGTTTGAAAAAACCTATTGACAAATTACTGAGAATTTTGTATATTGTAATTAAATTACATTATTACAAGAAAGGAGTAATTTATGTCAACCGAATCAAAGGCACAGGATATAACTGATAATCTTAAAGATAAGTTTGGAAAAATCATTGATAAAGGGGCAAAAGCCATTCAACACGGAGAAGAAACCATAGAAGCAGCAATCAATGCTGCTCTTTCCCTTCGAGAAAATGTTGTAATGGTCAGAATCAACAAAGAGAGTCTGAAAAAGCTTGATGAACTTGTTGCTGCGGGACTTTTTAAAAGCAAGTCGGAAAGCGCTGCATTCTTGATTAGAGAAGGAATCAAGGCAAGAGAGGACATATTCAATAAGATTTCTGAGAAAATCGACCAAATTCAAAATCTAAAAGAAGAATTAAAAGACATTGTAAGTTCTGAATTTACAGCAAACAAGGTAGACGAAGAAAAACAAGAAGGTGACTCCGAGTAATTTTATATCTAAGACCAGTGATATTAAACATCGGGATCGCGGAATCTTAATATATTATAATAATTGTGTCTATTTCAACATAGTGATTAAAAAAACAATTTTTTAGACTTTCTGCTGTTTTGTCTCCGTTCAGTCCATAAAACTTTTTAACGGTTGAAGGATTACATTAATATTTTCGTCAACAGCTAATAATTGATTTTCTTTAACTTCGACCCAATCCTCACTATCACAGAGTTTCTCTGAAGATATTACAACAAAATCACCCATATCTTCTTCTATTTTAATCCTAAGATTCGCTATTTTGAAAATATTACTATCTTCAGCCCATCTGTTTTTCAAATAAAATAATGCATCTCCATTTTTTGTAGCAAGTAAATATTTACCATTTGTAGTTAAAAAGTTATAAGTCGAATAGTTTCCCGGTTTTATTTTTCTTCTCCATTCATTAAGTGATACAGAAGTTTGCTGAAGTGCATCTACTGCCTTATCAAATGGAATCTCTCCTTTTTTAAGATAACCTTTACCCTTCAAATATGACAAAAAAAGATGGAAACAGTATTCGCTGTCAGTATTTCCTACAATCTTTTCCTTTAATGATTCAGGCAGTCGCTGCAATATTAGCGATTTTATTTTTCTGAAATTTGCAATAGTACCGGAATGAGCAAAGAGCCAAACGCCATATCGAAATGGATGAGTATTACTCTCCTTGACTTCGCCTGATGTCGCACTTCTAAAATGAGTAATAACAGCATTGGTTCTTATTTTATCCATTATTTTATCAATTCGCTCATCATTATAAAAAGAAACCGTTCTCTTGACAATATAAGCGACTCTGTTTTGATAAAATCCGACGCCCCAGCCATTTGAACATTCTTCTTTAATTTTTGAAATACTATCTTCCGCGTCAAGCTTTGAATAAGTTATTCTGACAGAATTTTTCCCTAAAATTCCCAATAAAAAGGACACTTTTTATACCCGATTTTAATTAATCATTTAAACTCAATATTTTTATAAAAATTAATAATAATATCATAATTTGTCAAGTGAATAAAAAAGAATTAATTATTTTATCATACTATTATTTAATTTTTAACATTAATTTTGGTTTTCATTAAAATTTTCTTGAAAATTCATATATATTTTATTACATTGAGAAATTAAAAATAATCAAGAAAACCAACATAATAAAAAAACTGGTAAATAATTTGGATATTCAAGTTACAATATTACCTGAATATACGTATGCATATATTAGTGTTCTTGTTGAAAAAAATGAAAAAGACTATAATCTAAATATCGAAGTTCTGGAAAAAGCACTTGCTGATAATGGCGTAATTGTTGGGATAAGAAAGGAGGCTCTCAAGAATATATGTGAAAATAAAATTATAAATGAAAAGGTTTTAGCTGCAGAATATACTAAACCTAAAGTTGGAAATGATGCAAGGGTTGAAATAATTAAAAAACCAAAAAAGTCTAATGAAATAAAACCAGTAATAAAAGAGAATGATGAAATTGATTATTATTCTCCGAGAGATGGATTTATAACTTTATGTCGCGAAGGCGAAGTTCTCGCCACTAAAACCACTCCTACGCGTGGTGAATCTGGTAAAAACGTTCTTGGGAAGGTTGTACCTGGAAAATTAGGAAAAGAAATATCTTTAGATTTATTCAAAGGGAAGAATACTAAAATTGAAGATGATAAGCTTATTGCCGAGTGTGATGGTATAGTATCCTTATCAGGTCTCCTTGTTAATGTAGATACCACCCATAAAATTGATGAGAATATTGGAAGAGGCACGGGTTCAATTGACTTACCAAAAGATATCGATATCTCTCTGATAATCAATGGAGATATTCAGAGGGGATTTTTTGTAAAATGTAATAAATTATATGTTACCGGTTGTATTGAAGATGCAGAAATTGATTGTAACATATTAAAAGTTAAGGGTGGTATCGTTGGTATTGGGGAAAGACCAGTAAAAGCAGAATTAATTTATCTTGGTTTTATTAACGGTGAAAGAAATGTATTAGGCAGGGTTATAAATGTATTAAGGGAGATCTCAAGTGGTGCCAAGGTAATGGGCAATTTGATTAAGGCTCACACAATTCAGGGTTCGTCGGCAACAGCAAAAGAAGCAATCTGGGCCAATTATATAAACGGTAAAAATTCCATTATGGTTGGAACAGATTACAGAGCAAAATTGGAATATGATGAATTATCAAGAAAAATTCTTGAAATAGGCGAACCACTTGAAGAATTGAAAAACACGGCTTATGCTAATACAAAAAGAATGAAACAATTGGCAGAGCTGTCGAAAATCAATCCTAAACACCCTCTTTTACAAAAAGAATTACCAAAAATAAAAGAAATAAAGGATAAACTCGATAAGTTTGAGAAGCTCAATCAAGCGCTTCATAACAAAAGAGTTGAATGTGAAAAGAATATTTATACTGAAGAAGACCCATTTCTTCTTGTTAGGTCAGGTTTTTCTAAAGACGAGTCTTCCGGTATGACGGTTGAACCGGATACAACAATTTTCCTGAAGGAAAATTCTACAAAGGTTTTTGAATCTAAAGGTGGAGGGCTATTCTACATATCAAAGTTCGGAGTTTCTTCAACTTCCAGATATAATGTAAAAGAGTTGAAGGATAAATTTGAGTCACTTTTACACTCTACTGAAGAAACTGTATATCAAAGTCTGCCCAAATCTAAAAAGACCAAAAAGAAGAAACCAAAAGAAAAATAAAGTTATTCTTCATTTATATTAATCCACTTTTGGGCAATTTGCACTGCATTTGTTGCTGCTCCTTTCCTTAAGTTATCGCTTACAACCCACATATCAATGCCATTATCAATAGAAGGGTCTTTTCTAATCCTTCCGACAAAAACTTCGTCTTTTTCGGCTGCGTCAACAGCAAGTGGATAGATATGTTTTACAGGATTATCGACTACAACTAATCCCGGCATCTCCTGTAAAACCCTTCTTATCTCATTTAATGAAGCTTCTTTTTTTAATTGAACATTAACCGATTCACTGTGAGAAGTCCAGACAGGGACTCTCACTGCAGTGCATGTAACTTTTATTGAATAATCTTCAAGAATTTTTCTTGTCTCATTTATAACTTTTTCTTCTTCATCAAAGTAGCCGGTCTTTTCATTAAGTTTTCCTATATCGGGAAGACAGTTTGCATCGATTTGATGAGGATAAAAAGGATTAGTAACTTCTTCACCATTTCTTTCTGCCTGAAGCTGATTTTGACCACTTTTCCCGCTTCCTGATACTGCTTGATATGTTGATACTACTAATCGCTCTATTCCAAAGTTGTCGTGTAAGGGTTTTAATACTATAACGAGTTGAATAGTCGAACAATTCGGATTGGAAATAATTTCTCTTTTTCCTTTTGTTATTCTATGAGGATTAATCTCGGGGACAACAAGAGGAACATCCTTTTCCATTCTAAACGCACTGCTGTTATCAATTACAACGGTGCCTGCTTCGACAAATTTTGGAGCAAATTCCCTACTTCTTGAGCCACCGGCAGAAAACAATGCAATATCAATACCTGAAAAATCAGAATCAGCCAAATCTTCAACAACAGCTTCAATATCTCCACATCTAATTTTCATACCAGCTGATTTTGCTGAAGCAAATAATCTGAGACTTTTTATCGGCAAATTTCTTTCTTCAAGTATCTGTAGCATCTTTCGACCGACAAGCCCGGTTGCACCAACAACTGCAAAGTTGTATTCTTTCAATTCAGCTCTCCTTTATATAATAAAATTAAGCAGTAAATATAATAATATTTAATAAATTTTGCAATTAAAAAAAATAACGGTTATTGAAAAGGAAATGTATTTTTATGTCCGAAAATCAAATAAGTAAAACACCTTTTATAAAAACTTGAAAGAAGTTATGTGAGGTAATAATTACACAAATAATTGCGAGAAAAAAATGGAAAATTTATATTGTATGGGACGGTTCGCGAGAATCCCACATACAATAGGTTAATGAAATGTGTATCAATTAATAAAATATTATTAATCCCTCGATTTATCGAGTGGATTATAAAACAATTTTAGAATGATTAACTTATATATTATATACAGAATACTATAACAGTTTTATGAATCCCTGTTAATAAAATAATTTTTGATGCAAAAATTATTGTTTTATTCGCTTGTAATAATTTCTTCAGGTGAAAGGTCAACTGCTTCTGCCCTTTTTGTTTTCACATCTACAATAATTGCCTTGCTTTTCATCATTTTACAGGAGCCGTTAAAGAATGAACCTTCACTTATTATTACACTTGGAGATATTAGGTCACCTTTAACGACCGACTTTGATTCAAGGACAATACGTTCAGAAGCATATACATTCCCTTCTACCTTGCCGTCAATTATAACCGTATTAGATACAACATCCCCCTGCACATTACCATCTTCCCCGATAACAATTGTTTCCGTTGCAACGAGTTCTCCAGCAATTATTCCATCAACTCTTCCTGAACTCTGAATACTCATTTTCCCATCAATATGAGTTCCCTTACCGATAATCGTTTTTAAACCGGTGCTTCTTTTGTCCTCTTCACTAATTTTATTTTTGTTCCTAGCGCTCATTTTAATTTAAAACCTATACTTTTTAAATAATTAATTTATAAATATTAAAATTTAAACTTCTAAAATTTTTAACTTTTTCTAATTCTGATATAAATTAAAATTAAAAACCAAAAAATTATAGCAATTCCAAATAATCCTATTATAGATAATAAAACAAAAATCAAAAACTTA
>JAUVVT010000027.1 GCA_030604505.1 bacterium
AAGTAAACCTATCGAAGAATTGTACGACTTGCAGAATGATCCTTGCGAAATTAATAATCTCGCTGGGAAACCTGAATACGGAGAAATACTCGACCGTATGTGGGCTGTACACGTTGAATGGATGCTCAAAACAAAAGATTTGGGTTTGATTCCGGAGCCGGAACTTGTCAAACTGGAGAAAAAATACGGCAGTAGATATACATTTCTCCGTCGGTCAGGAAGCGAAAGATTCCTTTGGCGTCTTCATGCAGTTGCTGCTTTAGCTGGAAAGCCGCGCCGGTCCGAAAGGTCCATTCTGACCGAGGCGTTGAAGGATAAAAATGCGGCAATCCGGTACTGGGCAGCCATCGGTCTTGGCAACCTTAACCAGGAAGCGAAACCTTTAATTAAAGATCTATACAATGCGATGAACGATAAGTCGGCAGTTGTGCGTATTGCAGCTGCAAGAGCGCTGTGTATATTAGATAAGGAAACAGATGCATTGCCGGTGCTGATTGGTGAACTGAAAAATCCAAACGAATGGGTACGGCTTGGTGCTGTTATTATACTTGACAAAATCGGCGAAAAGGCACAACCCGCTGTTGGCACTTTGCAGGAAGCATTGAAAGATACAGAAAATAAATACGTCGTACGTGTGGCTAATCATGCTCTCAACGTCCTGCTTGGAACATCAAATAAGGTGCGTTAATGAACCGCTGTAACATTTACGAATAATGAATAGGAAATAACCGATAGGAAAATCGATTGACTTAATTATTAATATATTTAACCAATAACGTAGGAGATTGAAAATGTTTTTAAAATTTAGACTTATTGCAACAGCAGTTGTTTTTACTTCTCTTCTGTTTTTTTCTCATGCATTGACGGGTAAAACTGTTAAGGAGCCGGCTGAGAAGTGTAAATATAACCGGGTCATCGAAAGGTCCAAAGTAACAGAGTGTAGTAGTCCAAAAACACAAGATGGGGACTGGACCAACATCCGGCAGTGCGACCGTTGGTTTGCGTTCATGTCTCCACAAGTAAAATTGAATGATGAGGAAAAAGCCGAAGGATTTGTGCCTCTCTTTAATGGCAAGGATCTCAGTGGTTGGACGGGTGCAACCGACAGCTATATTGCTGAGGACGGTAAAATCGTTATTCGCCCGAGGGAAGGCAGCGGTGGAAACCTATATACGGTAAAAGAATACAGCGACTTTATTCTTCGTTTTGAATTTAAACTTACGCCCGGTGCCAATAATGGTTTGGGAATCCGATGTCCTATGCCGGCTCATGCGGCGTATGAGGGTATGGAGATTCAGATATTGGACAATACCGCCGAAAAATACAAGAATCTCGAACCGTATCAGTATCATGGCTCTATCTATGGTGTCGTACCTGCTAAACGCGGTTATCTTAAGGCAATCGGTGAATGGAATTATGAAGAGGTCATCGCAAAAGGACAACAGATTACCATCAAACTCAACGGTATTACCATTGTGGATGCTGATATCGATAAGGCAAGCGCACCAAAAACGATGGATGGAAGAGAACACCCGGGCTTAAAGCGAAAAAATGGCCATATTGCATTTCTTGGACATGGTTCACATGTTGAGTTCCGTAGTATCCGTATCCGTGAATTGAAATAAAGATAAAAAATATTGCGGGAAGAATAAATACATCGGTTTTTTATGGGATTGGGGACAACACCGTCGATTAACTATAAGTAGAATTTGTATTTTTTCAGGAAAGGAATTAAAAATGTTTTCAAATTTGCGACTAATTTCAATAGTAGCTGCTTTTTCTGTTTTACTGTGTTTTTTACTTGCGTTGACATGTGGCTCTGGTAAAGAATCGTATGAAGATTTTCATCTTTATTTACTCATAGGTCAGTCTAATATGGCAGGTAGAGGAAAGGTGGAAGCACAGGATAAGGAAATTCACCCGCGTGTTTTTACATTGAACAAAGAAAACAAGTGGGTGCCGGCTGTAGACCCGATTCATTTTGATAAGAAAATTGCCGGTGTGGGACCGGGATTGACTTTCGGAAAAGCAATGGCTGAAAGAAAACCAAACGTCCGTATTGGTTTGATTCCCTGTGCTGCCGGAGGATCACCAATTAGTACCTGGAAAACAGGAGCAATACACAAACAGACCAACAGCAGACCCTATGATGATGCCCTTAAACGCACCAAAATTGCTATGAAGGATGGTGTGCTCAAGGGTATTCTCTGGCATCAGGGTGAAAGTGATAGCATTGAAGAAGCGGCAGAACTTTACGAAGAGAGATTAGTATTGTTTATAAATAAACTGCGGCAGGAACTTCAGGCAGACAACGTGCCTTTCATAGTAGGAGAGCTGGGAGAGTTTTATATTCAAAAAAGACCCTTGGCAACTATAATAAATGAGGCACTGGCACGAATAACACAGAGGGTCGGAAATACAGCTTTTGTGGAATCGAAAGATCTGGACCATAATGGTGACGGCATTCATTTCAGTTCGGAGTCTGCCAGAGAGCTGGGGAGAAGATATGCAGAAGCGATGTTCCGTCTGGAACAGTAAACAATAAGTTGTGCCCGATCGTAAATTATCAGGGAAGAGATGAAAGGAATTCTCTAAAATGGGTGTTCATGTATGTCCCTGGCGATGTGCATACATATTTGATAATTGCTTTCGCCGTTTTTTTCATAAACCTGAAAAGATATTTTCTCCATATCTGAAAGAAGGGATGACGGCCGTTGATATAGGTTGCGGCATGGGATTTTTTTCGATTGCTATGGCAAAAATGGTTGGAGAAAACGGAAGAGTAATATCTATTGATGTGCAAAAAGAAATGCTTAATATTCTTCGAAAGCGTGCTGAAAAAGCCGATTTTGTCAGCCGAATACACACACATAATTGTAAGCAAGACGAAATTGGAATCAATGAAGAAGTTGATTTTGTTTTAACTTTTTGGATGGTTCATGAAGTTCCTGATAAAGAGAATTTTTTTAAACAAATCAATTCATCCTTAAAAGTGCAAAGAAAACTCCTTATTGCAGAACCTAAAATACATGTTTCCTCTGAGGATTTTAAGGAGACGTTAAATTCCGCTCAAAAAGTTGGTTTAGAATTATGTGATACGCCAAAAATAAGTTTAAGCAGAGCAGCTGTATTAAAGAAATGTTAGCTTACAAAAACTTTTTCAATGAGGAGAATATCGTATGATAACTTTTTATTTTAGAAATATCAAAGGAATCACTATGACATATCAGAACAGTTTGAAGCGAAAACCATGGGCAAGATTTCGCAGTCTTTTATTGGTATTTATATTACTGACACTTATTGTCGGAATACTTATGAATAATCAGTGTACAAAACCACACGCTTGGATTAAAAGGTCGGCAGATTTGCGCCAACAGATGTGGAATATTCTGACGCTGCCCACGGAACGAATTCCTTTAAATGCAGTAGTTCATCGTTTTATTGAAGATGAAGACTATAGGATTGAAATGATAACTTATGCAAGCGAACCCAACTCGCGAGTTACCGCTCTTCTCTGTCTTCCTGAGAATATCGATAAGCCAGTACCAGCAATTGTTGTTGCCTGTGGACATGGCGGTTCCAAGTCTGCTTTTTACGCACAGTATGCAGGACAGCTATATTCCAAACTCGGATATGCGTGTTTGGTGGTAGATACTATTGGTGAAGAAGAACGTGAAGCAACGGGCCGTATGGGAGCGCGGGGCCACGACCTTTATTATCTTGGGGATGAAAACCCGGAATTTATTCGCACTAAACTCAAGCGTATGGTTCTTGGGAAGATTGTCTGGGACTTAATGCGTGGAATCGATTACCTTGAAACGAGAAAAGAAGTGGATAAAGACCGTATTGGCATTGTCGGATATTCGCTGGGTGGTGCGACGGTGGGTTGTGTGGCGATTCTGGATGAGCGGATAAAAGCTTCAGTGATTTGTGGATGGGCGTTTCGGGGACGATATGCCACGGAAACTAAGTACTGTACGCGGATGCCTTATGCCGGGTTCAAAAAAATTATGCGATTCGATGAAATGACAGCACTGCTTGCCCCGAATTCAGCTACTCTTTTTATCTGCGGAACAAAGGATTCTGTTATCGACAGAGATGGTGGGGCTACTATGGTTTATGAGTTAAAAATGAATATTGAAGGTGCAAAACAAATACTTGTCGAAGCAAAAGTAAATGGAACGATTGACGCAGAGTTTGTTCCCGAGGCAGGACACAGACCTTTTTTTCTTTCTCATACCGGTGTTTCCTGGATGCAAAAATATTTAATGCTCCCTGAAAGACGGCGGCAAGTGCCTGCTGCGACGGTTTCGTTTGGAGAATGGGTCGATTCTCACGGTAAAAGTATTGAAAAACTTTACAACACCGAAAAGAACGAACGCGGCTTACAGGCAGTTGACTGCGGCGCAGTTCTTCGTGAGCCGAAAGAATTAGCTTGTTTTCCCGGGCGGGATGTACCCGATTCTGAATATACAATGCAGGGCTGGGTTAAGGCAACTGTTGAGGCAAATCAACAGGAAGAAGCTATTCCCGAACTTATGCAGTAGATGGAGCCTCAAATGTGGGAACTAGACGTGAGAGACCGGTTGTCGCACTCGGCATTCCGGCTCTTTCGATGATATGCATATCTTTGCTCCGTATTATACTTCTTAAAAGGGTATTTCAACATCCAACTTCATCAGAAATATGTATACGTTCATTCATTACCTGAAACAGGGCAGATAGAAACGCAGATACTTACTTTATCTGCGTGATTTTTTTGATCCTTGAATTAGGAGGATTTATTTAAACATTTTCTCAATCCATTCAAACACCACTTTTTGAGGTGTCTCGGGATTATAATAAGTAGTCCATCTGTTTATATCATAATTTGTAAGTAATCCCAGTTTATCTTCGGCATTCATGAGACTGTATATTTTCCTTACTTCATCAACACAGTAGATAATATCGGATTGAACGTTATCCCAATCAAGTTCAGGCGCAACGATAAAAAAGTGGACGGGGAACTATAAGGGATAATACTTCGTGAAAATCAAACGGTATTCTTTTTGGGGCATCAAGGAAAAAGCCCAATCTCGGCTGAAGTCCGTGAAGATGGGAATACTTTTTAATATTAGAAATCTTTTTCCACTTCTCAAATGTATAATTATGGTAGAGCTTTTGAGGCAGCTTAACATTTCCCCTTTCAATAACATAATCAAAAAAGTCGATATAATCTCCGATATTCCTTACAGGGGGGATAGAATGTGTGAATTTAAATTTACGATTTGATAAATTTACTAATAGGAAATAACCAACAAGCAATATATAATGGAGGAATTGAATGATTTTCAGCTATTGGCTATTTCTTATTCGTATTCTTTAATATTGTTGATGTGATGAAATATATTACTGTCCTTATTTTAAAGGAAAGCAGCACTTATATCCGGACACCGATTATTAAAATATTTTCATAAGCGACTATATGTTAAATCATCTGTCAATTATACAATATTCTGATAAGCAAGAAAAAGAGCTCTGTAATAATTCATCAATCTGATTGGTTCTTCGCTTGCCGGGATTTCCGCAAGGCAGTATCCGTTAAATCCATAATCGGTCAGCCGTTCAAATAATCTTCTGTATGGATACTCTAAGTTTGACAGTTCATGCATGTGCAGTGAAAATATTTTTGATTTAACCATATCAAAGTTTGCATCAAAACCTTCACCTTCAAGGTCGGTTTGATTGCAGTTCCAGTTAACATACACATTATCACAGTCGGAATAATCGAGCATCTTTTTTATTCGCGGAATGTAGTTGGTTCCTCTTCCGTGAGCACAAAGCTTTATTGCAACTCCATAATCCTTGGCAAACTCACCGACTTCTTTTAATGACCTTCCTATCTGCTTGAGGGTTTGTTCCTCAGGAATGCCCTTATCAACCAGCAGCATATTTGGGAATACTCTTATACCTTCTGCTCCGACATCATGTGCGAGTATGGTATATTCTTTCGTCCCTTCGATATTTTTTCGCAGTTCTGCAGGGTCATCTGAATGATAGAAAAAACCACTTGCCAGTCCAACTAATTTTACCGCCGAATCTTCAAATCTCTTTTTAACCTCGGCTCTTTGGGAAGGTGAAAGGTCGACTTCAACTTTATGAGCATGTGTCGTCCTCAGTTCTACTCCCTCAAATTTAGTCTCACTGCAGTTCTTAATTACCGTTTCGATGTCCCATTCTTTCGCAATATTGTATGTCATAATACCCAGATGTAATTCACCTTTTTTACCCGAGGATTCTTTCGAAGGTTGGCTGCATTCATATAATAAAACAGTAGATGCCGCAGCTGCTGTTGTTTTAAAAAAATCTCTTCTTGAAAAATTACCTGACATTATAAATCCTCCTATGATAAAACATTACATTCGTATATTCATCATTAGTTAAAATAAAAACCGTTGATTTGATTATACGGATCGATATCTATATATTCAATCAGAAGTTTTAAAAAAAATCTATCCTTTCTTTATACAACATTCTGGTAAGCGAGAAACAGAGCCCTGTAGTATTCCATTATTCTGATAATATCCGGGCTTGATGCTGCTTCTGCGAGGCAGTATCCGGTATACCCTGATTCTTTTAAACGCTTAAATAATTTTCTGAATGGATAATTCAGATTTGATAATTCGTGCATATGAACGAGGTCGATTTTTGATTTCAGCAGGTCAAAGTTGGCGTCGAAACCGTCATCCAAAAGGTCGGCGGGATTACAGTTCCAGCAGATAAGTGCATTATCATGGTCGGCATAATCCATAATCTTTTTCATTCTTGGGATTCGCGATGTTTCCCTGCCGTGACACTCAATCCTTATTTTAATTCCATAATCTTCAGCAAATTCGGCACATTCTCTTAAAGATTTTCCTATTTGTTCTAACGTCTGTTCCTCAGGAATCCCTTTTTTTGTCATTAATCCATTGGGCCGCACTTTCACACCTATTGCTCCGACATCACGCGCAAGTAAGGTATATTCTTTTGTTCCTTCGATGTTTCTTCGCACCTCTTTCGGGTCGTAAGAGTGATACTCAAAGGCGCTTCCCAAACTGTGCAGCTCTATCGGTGAATCTTCGAATTTCTTTTTAACCTCTTGTCTTTGGGCAGGCGTAAGGTCAACTTCCACCTTGTGCGCATGTGTTGTACGGAGTTCTACTGCTTCATATTTGGTTTTTGTAAGGTTCTCAATTATGGTTTCAATATCCCAATTCTTTGCAAAGTTATATGTTACAGTACACAGACGCAGCTCGCCTTTCGGACCCAGGGGTTTTGCTAAAGTTCGATTGCCTTCATATAATAAGGCGCCGGTCGCTGAAAGTGCCGCCGATTTTAGAAAATTTCTTCTTGAAAAATTGTCAGACATTATAATACCTCCTAATGTTTAAAAGTTAATATAGAATAATTTTAGAATAAAATTTTTTATTTATAAAGAATCTAACCAATTGCTCTTCTGACCTCGTCAAGAAATAATGGCATAATGATTTTTGGATCCCCCTCTCCTATATGCTCAACGGAAATGTATCCTCTGTAATCTGCATTTCTCATAATAGTAACAATCTTATTAAGGTCTATTTTTTCTTTTTTGCCTCGGAGTGTCATATATTGCTTGATTTGCCAGGAAACGGCATAAGGGGCGGCTTTAGCTATTTCTCCATAAGGGTCATCGGTATTGACGAAACTGCCGATATCCACCATCAGCCCAATCCAATCCGAATTAACCATCCTTAAAACCTTTAAACACTGTTCAGCAGTTTTAAAAAAATCATTGTGGTTTTGTATTGCCGCCATTACACCATATCTTTTCCCATATTCAGCACATCTTTTTATACCTTCCACAACCCACCCTGTAACCTCTTCTTCGGAATATCCATCCGGTATTCCTCTGCCCCCGAAAATTCGCAATACCGGAGATCCAAGCCTGGAAGCACATTCCATCCACTTCCGGACGTGCTCTGCATCGGCTTCCCTTTTATTTTTATCAGGATTGGTAAAATCGTTTATAATCCCTGTGCCGCTTATATCAAGTCCGAGCAGAAAAGCTTTACGCTTGATGTGATAAATATATTCATCATCCGGCACATCAGGATAGCCGGGAAAATAATAGGCAGTAGGGTCAACACCGTCAAAACTCATTTTTGCACACAATTCAAATAAATCATCGAGTGTCATCTTACCTTGTCTGAAGTAGTCGTTATAAGAATAGGCATTACAGGTAATTTTTATATGCGGACCGCCTATCCTGGTTATCTTTTTTTGTGAGTAACTTTTATCGTTTTTTAAACTTAATCCAGCTGCTGAAATGAAAGGAATTGTCATAGATTTTTTAAGAAAATCTCTTCGATTAATGGCTTTTTCCATTATTTATTATATCTTTGGCTTGAAAATGTGAAGTTTTTAAAAATTTGATTATACTAATATAATAAAATGTTTCCTAATAGTGTAATAAAAATATTCTTTTTTAGAAATTTTAATGTTTTTATAAGAAGATTAAAAAATTTATCAGATACTATTTGATAGATTAACGGCTTAATGTAACGCTCGATTTCTAAAAAATAAGCTCGGCGAGATACACCTGCCGTGTACCTTCATGGACAGAATCAAAGACTATCTTGTCTCCCGCCCTGTTAAAACCTGGATGCAGGTCGCATCTGTAGGGTCCCGTATATACCGGCGGAACATAAAACCGTCCGAGTTGAAGCACCGCATCATTTTTCATATCCAATAGCATCAGGGTTCTCAATTTCAGTTCATCCGGATACGAATCTGTAACCATCCACTGCCTATCATCAGAGAATGCACCGTGTCCATCCCTCAACAGTAGTCCCGCTCCAAGCATCCTGTAATCCTCCTTCCCATCTGTAAATAACAGATGAGACATGATTTCCCCTTTAAAATTAGTAGTAATCATTATTTTCTCAGCGGAAAGCCAGTCAAAATGGGAAGCACCCCAGCTGTATGGCAGTATACATCGGAGTTCAGAACCGTCAAGATTTACAGTAAAAGCCGCTGTTAAACGCCCTCTTCCGCTTGGTCTCTGTGTTCTCGCCATAAAAAATACACGTGTATCATCAAGGTTATAAACGGTATGATTAAACCATATCAGTTGTCCCGTATTCTCAGGAGGTAGCGGTGTCATTGCTTCCACATCCGCCATTGAAACGATTAGTTTTGACTCTCCTGTTTCCAGGTCGACCAAAAAAAGCCCGTCATCAGTTGGACAGGCAATATCCATTTTCGGATTGTCTCCGTTTCCTGCATATCCATATCCGGGTCGTGTAATATGTATGCGAGCAAAGTTAAGACTCACCGCAGTCCTGCCATTATTTGCAACAGCGCTTACAGGACGCCCGACTATGCGCTCTTCTTTTGTATTGATGTCTAAAATCACGGAAACAAATTTATCATCTCGACGGTTATTATAAATTATCTTTGAATCCGGCGCTATGCCGAGCCAGTGCTGCATCGTTCCCTGCTGGAAATTCCATGCATGTGTCTTTACCAGCGGTTTGAATTCTTCTGTTTTCATATCGATTAAACCCAGTGTTGCTGTTTCATTTTCAGTCGGATTATGGTCAAACACATCTGTCTCAAGACACATTAAATAGCGGCCCGAAGCACTCCACGAACATGTATGGTAATATGCACTTGCAAAATGATGCTTCGGTCCCGATGTTAAAGCACGGATTTTTATCTCCTTTGGAAAACCTTTGTAACAAGATTGCCTCTTACTGCAGCCTGAAATCAAAAATCCTGTCAAACAAAAAATAGAAATCAGCCGTATTACTTTCATAAACGGCAGTCGTATTTTATATTGATTCTTCATCATTAATCTCCGTCTAATATTTCTTATTAATTTACAAAACTTATATCAATTGATATAAATATAACAGAAAATCATTAAAAATCAAATTATTATAAAAAAAATAACTGCAGGAATACACAGCACATCACATTGTGAAGGCACAACATAGAGTAATATATATACAAAATTTTTCAGACTTTGCTCCAGTAATTTTCTTGTTGAAATTCCTATCTCTTCCGTAGGGACAGAACATAGTTCTGTCCATATTAAAAATTTGGGGTCGAATTTGTAAGACAAAAGCGTAAAAATTAAAGAATAAAATGACATGTTATGGGACCGAGTATGTAAAAAAACGCTTGCCTCAATCCAAAAAAATGTTTATTTTAGATTATAATTTACAGGATATTTGCT
>JAUVVT010000340.1 GCA_030604505.1 bacterium
AGTGGATGTGCCAGGTGCCACTCTGCTCGGCGAACGCCAATTAAAGTTCCTGAGAGAGTGGGCAGCAGACTGGCGCGGTGCAGATATGAAAGCCGTCCTTTCACAGACAGTATTTGCCAATGCAACTTCCATTCATGGAAAGGTGGGCTACCGTTTAGTTGCCGATCTGGATTCCAACGGCTGGCCCCAGACAGGACGTAACAGAGCATTACATGAAATCCGAAGAGGATTTGCATTTATGATTTGCGGCGACCAGCATCTCGGCTCAATCATTCACCACGGCATTGATGACTGGAACGACGCAGGTTACTCGCTGTGCGTCCCGTCAATCGCAAATCTGTATCTGCGGTGGTGGGAACCATTAAAATCAGGAAAAAACCGAAAAAAAGGAATGCCGGAATATACAGGAGAATTCTTGGATGGTCTCGGAAACAAAATCACTGTCTGGGCTGTCGCTAATCCAAGTAAAGAAGAAAATCATGCTCTACTGACAACAAGAGCAGCTGGATTCGGAGTTGTGAAGTTCAATTGCAAAACAAGAGAAATCACAATCGAGTGCTGGCCCCGAAATGTCAATGTCGAAAATCCTAATAACAAACAATATCCCGGCTGGCCCAAAACTATTCATCAGGAAGACAACTACGGATGCAGTCCTGTGGCATATCTGCCGACCCTGGAAATCACGGGTCAGACTGACCAAGTTGTGCAGGTGATAGATGAATCCAACAATGACATAGTATATACACTCCGAATCAGCGGCTCATCATATCGCCCTAAGGTATTCAAGGAGGGATTCTACACTATCAAGGTAGGGGAAGGATATGATATGCAAACTCTAAAAGGTATAAAATCTATTGGCTTGGGCGAAAAAGAAACAATCAGTGTGAATTTTTAAAAAGATTTGTCAATATTAACCATATAATCCTTATATTATCAATAATGTTGTTTAAGAGCGAACCGCCGGTTCGCCCTATTTAACCAAAAAAAATTTTATTCCATTAAAAAATATGGAATTATTTCTTCATAATTTTGTTTAATAATATAGATGAAACGTCAAATTTTATCGTTCGGATTATCATTAAGTTTGAATAACTGGCATATTTTTTGCCCATTATATAAAATAAGTGAAAAATTAAAGAAAACCGAAGTAGAATTTGCTTTATATCATTATAAAAATTAAAATTAAGAGCTGTTGAATAATTGTCACATTATGAAGTTTTAGGTTTTTAAGTGTACAAAATTAGTTTAGTAACCCTCGGGTGCCCGAGAAATACGGTTGATTCAGAAATAATTGCTGAAATAATAAATAAAGGAGATTATACATTTACTCCATTTACGGATGAGGCAGATATTGTATTGATAAATACTTGTGGATTTATTAAGAATGCAGAAATTGAATCCTTGGATAAAATACGTGAAATTGCAGAACTAAAAAGAAAAGGAAAAGTTAAAAAACTTATTGTCGTCGGATGTCTTGTTAAAAGGTATGAAAATGAAATAAAAATAAGTATACCGGAAATCGATAATATCTATGGAGTTGAAAGTTTTTCTGAAATTGCATCGCATCTAAAAATTAAAGGAAATTTTAAAAATTATAAAAGAAAATTTTCATTTTTCAAACATTTTGCATATATTAAAATATCAGAGGGTTGTGATTCTAACTGCAGCTATTGTACGGTTCCAAAAATAAGGGGAAAATATAGAAGCCGGCTTCCTGAGGATATATTTGAAGAAGCTCGAAATTTAGCAGATTCAGGTGTAAAAGAATTAATACTTATTGCTGAAAATACCGCAAATTATGGAAAAGACCTCGGAAATGGATCTGATTTGGGATACATTATCAAAACACTAAATGAAATAGAAACTATCAAATGGCTGAGAATAATGTATCTCCATCCTGCAGGATTGAATGAAAAAATATTGAATGATATAGTCGAAACGGATAAGGTCTGCAACTATCTTGATATTCCCCTGCAGCATATTGCTGATAAAATTCTTCATAAGATGAGGAGGAAGGTTACAAAGAAAAAAATAATTGAGCTTCTCGAAAAAGTTAGAAAAAAAATACCCGGAGTATCGTTAAGAACAACATTTATCGTTGGTTTCCCGGGAGAAACCGAAAAAGATTTTTCCGAACTATATGAGTTTGTCAAAGAAGCAGAATTTGACCGCCTTGGAGTTTTTAAATATTCAAAAGAAAAGGGGACTGACGCTTATAACCTGAAAGCTCATCTTCCGGAAAAAATCAAGGATGAAAGACTTGATGAATTGATGCTGCTTCAACAGGAGATTTCTTTAAGAAAAAACAAAGACTTAATCGGTAAAAATGTTAACGTCTTAATAGATTTATATGATGATAGTAAAGGTGTAACAATAGGAAGAACGGAAAAAGATGCACCCGAAATTGATAATTCGGTTATAATTAATGATAAAATTGAACCTGGAAGTCTTATTGAAGTAAAAATAAAAGATGCAAAAGAATATGATATATTTGGTTAATATGAAAGCTTAGAAAGGAAACATATATAAATTGAAAAATTATAGAAAATTATTAATTGGTTTTATAATATCACTGTTTTTTTTGAATACAGATTTATTAAAAACAGACAACAACTTTATACCGAGAGTCCATTATAGTTTTTTTAATCATCCGGTAGAGGATGATTTTAGCAAAAGCGGATTGAAAATATTTCTGCAAATCCCATACAATGATTTATCATTTACAAAAAATGATGATTATTTCACAGCTGATTTTGAGGTGAATATTATAATACGGGATGGAGATAAACTAATCCTCGACAAGTCGTTCGAAAACTCTTTTTCAGTTGTAGAGTTCGATGAAACAAATTCTGATTCCATTTTTTCATTCTGGGAAAAGTCATTTGAACTGGAACCGAAAAAGTATGAAGTGGAAATAATTTTTAAAGATAAAAATTCAAATAATGTCTCAAAAGGAAAAATGCCTTTTGATGCAAAAAAATTCGTTGCCGACTCTGTTGCTGTTAGCAACTTATTATTTTTAAACAGAATTGAATTTTTACCTAATGATATTGTCAAATTATTCCCTGCCCCTTTAAATAATATTTCTCATGCTGATGAGAATTTTTATCTTTACTTTGAAATGTACTTACCCGAAAAAAATGAAGAATTAAATATTAGGTATAATGTATTTGATGAATTAGATAATAAGAAATTAGTGAAGAAAGGATTAATGTCATTTAAAAATAAGAAAAACTACGAATTTTTTTATACCAACATTAAAGATTTTGACCTTGATATGGGAAGATATATTATTGCATTTCAATTAGAAGAAAACGGAACAAAAACAATATCTGATGCTTCTTTTACAGTGGGCTGGGAAGGTCTCCCAAGCTCTATTGAAGACTTTGATAAAGCTGTAGACCAGCTAAAATATATCGCATCAAGGAAAGAAATGAAAAAGATAAAAGAAGAAAAGGGACATAAAAAGCTCGAAGCGTTCAAAGAATTCTGGAAAAAAAGAGATCCTAAACCGGATACGAAAATAAATGAAAAAATGATAGAATACTACCAGAGAATAAACTTTGCTTTAAAGAGCTTTTCATC
>JAUVVT010000048.1 GCA_030604505.1 bacterium
CTGTCTCATCTGTCTCAAAATCACTCCAAAAATGACACAAATTGACACAAAATGAGACAAAATAAGACAAAATGAAACATCTTCTCTGCTTGCCCTGTGGGTGTTCTCTGCCTGCCCTGTGGGTGGTTAAATCTTGATATTACTCCTTTTACGCCTCTTTTATACATTCCCTTATCAGCTCTGCCATTTCCGGTCCCATTGTCCCGTCCTTTCTCATCTCATCTGCTCCCTTCTGCCTCATCAATCTTACAACCCTTTCTGCAAGACGGAGATTATCACGTGAGAGCTTAATAAATTTCTCTGGGGCATCGCGATAAGGAAAAAGGTCCAAACCGTACCAGCCCTCATAATTATGCTGCTTGAGAACATATACTATACTGACAAGACGTATGAAATTAACCGTTCCCGGAGGAACATCAGCATCGCACTGCTGGTCATTATCATCAAAATGTGTATGGTACAGTCTATTATAACGACATATCAGCGTTATTTGGTCTTCAATATTTTCTTTTGCTATAAGGCTGTGGCCAATATCGATATTAATTCCAAAATTTGGATCGTTTATTTCATTGACAATACAAAGAGCTTGTGCGGTTGTACCCATCATTATATATGAGCGCGGTTCGAACGGTTTTGGTTCGATACAAATTTTTATAGAATATTTATTCTGATGAAGATAATCGAGTATCTGTCGAACAGAATCTACATAGCGGTCATATAATCCAAAGTAATCTGTCTGAAGTGGAAAATCATTCCCATCGGTAGCTGGCCATAATACACTGATTGGAACATTAAAACGAGCACCCATATCAAGAGCTGCCTTCACTCTGTCTATTGCCTGATTGCAAATTTCCTTGTCAATATTAGCAAGCGCCCCAAATTTATATTGCCTCTCTGTCCAGGTATGACCGCATAATTGAACTATCTGAAGATTATAATCGTTCAATACCTTCTCTATCTCATCAGCATTTGAATCATTAAGCTCAGTCGGAAGATGAAGCTCAATACCGTCAATATCGTCTATCCCACCGACCTGTTTTATACGGTCTATTACAGGAACATCCTCACCGAATCCATTAATATTAAACCTGTCCCTGAGATTGGTATTCCCCCAAATTCCCATACATATTTTATTCATAACTACCTCTTGATATAAAGTATCAATCTTTGGTTTTATTTATTTTCTTTTTTCACTAAAGACAATAAGTTCTTTACAATTAATTCTTTTAATTGTTCCATAATAGTCGCCTATAGATAGATATTATTATTAGAATTCAAACAGCAGCAAAACCATCTGCATATAAACGCTCATAATCAGAATTTTTAAATTCTTCTATCATATCTTTACTAATCGGTTGTGTAGCTCCCTTTTGAGTGGCAGTTATTGCCCCCATAATATTCCCCAATTCACACGCCTCTTCCAGAGACAATCCGCGAAGATAACAGTGAATAAATCCTGCTGTAAATGCATCACCCGAGCCGAGTGAATCGGTAAATTCAATCTTATAACCAGGCACATACACATTTTTGCCTTCGTTTGAATATGCAAACGCACCCGTTTCACCAAGCGTCACCAAACAGCAGGAAAGCGACCACTTTTCTGTCATTTCATTACAAAAATCTATAAGAGTTTTGTATTTTATTTGCAGCATCTCTGATAAAAACTCTGCTTCTTCGCCGTTAAGCTTCAATATATCAGCTTTTCTGAGCGACCAGACAACAGTATCGTGTGAATAACACTTTTTTCGTAAATTTATATCAAGCAGTTTTATACTCCTATCAGATATTTCAAGCAGCTCTTCAAGTGTAGAACGTGTCTTTGGAGAACGCTGTACCAGTGTCCCAAAATAAAAACAGTCTGCCGATACTGCAGCATCTCTGAGTGCACTGCTCATCTCAATCTGGTCATAGGAAACATCTGGAATAATTACATAATCAGGATTATTATCTTTGTCAAAACTGACTTCGACTGTTCCTGTTGGATATTTTTCATCCCGCTGAAGATAAAAAGTATCTATACCTAAAGATTCTGCCATCTCCAACGCCTTTCTTCCCATCTCATCATTTCCCAAACGGCTTACAAATATCCCCTTATCTCCAAGCGAATTTATTCGATATGCAAAATTAAAGGGTGCCCCACCCAGTACCGTTCCCGCAGGAAGAATATCCCACAATATTTCTCCAAGCGCTACAATTTTTTCCTGTATCACTTTACCAACTTTTTAACATTTTTAGAGTTATATTAACATTGGGTTCGTCACCAAGCTCGGAAACCACAATATCAGCTTCAGAAAAATTCTCACATTCGGTATATTCGTTCGTTGTGATAATACAATGCATACCGGCGGCCCTCGCCGCCAGCAGTCCGTTACGGCTGTCCTCAACAACAACGCATTCTTCGGGATTTAGTCCTAAATGTTCCGGAACAAGATTATATATCTCCGGGTCCGGCTTCTTCCTCGTCACAACATCACCCGCAAGAATAGCACTAAACTTCTCCTTCCTTCCCCCCCCAAGAATCCTTTCAACAATAAGATTTACAGCCCGCTCATTGGAAGTAGAACAAACAGCCAGTTTTATATCTTCTTCAATAGCTTCATCGATTAATCGTGTTACACCTGACCTTAGTTTAAGTTCGCCGGATTCAATAATCCGCATAAAGATGTCCGTCTTCAGTTTATGCAGCTCTTTTATCAATGTATCTTTATCTTCTACATCTTCAGCCCAGCCGTTAACATCAAAATAATGTCTCATCCTCTCTTTACCACCAGCGACTTTTAACAGTTCTTTATAAAGACCGACACCCCATTCTATATCATATCCCTTTTCTGAAAATGCCCTATTAAAAGCAACACGGTGCCCGTCCTTTTCAGTATCCACCAAAACACCGTCACAATCAAAAATTAATGCCTTCATCATCTTTCCATTCAACTTTATTTCCAAAAACTCTCTCCTTTAAATCGAATCATCATCTATTCTTTCACCCGGCTTGCCAATATATCCAATCGGTTTGAGCACTTCTACCTCATCTCCCTCTTTGTACAATATCTTTAATATCACTCCTGATTCATACGCCTCGACCTCAAAAGCAGCCTTATCCGATTCCACCTCAGCTATAATATCCCCCTCTTTAACTGTATCATTCTCCTTTATAAACCATCCGATTATTGTGCCTGTGGTAATGTCCTGACCTATTTGAGGCATTAAAATTGGTACTGCCATAATACTTTTCTCTCCACGCCTGTCCGGCACTGCCGAACAGTTTTATCTTTTCTATCACTGCTGTTTTTATTGTATCAAACTGGGCTGTTATCTCTTTTAAAGGATTATACTCTGTCTTATAAGCATTATAATAATTGACAAAAGAATCAATATACGCATACTTTATCTGAGTCGAGATGTTCACCTTTGCACATCCCAATGAAATACATCTTATAAAAATCTCATCAGACAATCCTGTCCCGCCATGAAGTGCAAGCGGCAGGTTTGTCCTCTTGGATATCTCCTCTATGCGGTCAAAATCTATCTTCGGCTCTCCCCTATAAACTCCATGAGCAGTTCCAACAGCAGGGGCAAAACAATCTAAAGAAGCTTCCCTGCAAAATAACTCGGACTTATTCGGGTCGGCTAAATATGCATTATCGTCCCTTACTGAAATATTATCCTCAACTCCCCCTATCTCCCCTAATTCAGCCTCTACACTCACACCCTTCGGTTTGGCAATTTCAATAACCTCTTTAGTCAGAGACAGATTCTCTTCAAAAGGCTTGGACGAGGCATCGACCATTACTGATGTCCATCCGGCATCAATACATTCCTTTATTAGCGGAAGTTCCCTGCAGTGGTCTAAATGAATCGCCACAGGAACATCCGAATCACGGCAAATCTCCTCTGCCCAGACCGACAATGTCCTACATCCCCAAAACTCAATCGTTTTTGGCGATGTCTGTATAATTACCGGCGCCTTAACCTCCTCTGCCGCCCTCACAGCCGCTTTCATTGAATTATAGTCAAGAATATTAAATGCCCCAACGGCATATTTCCTTTCCTTTGCACGTATGAGCATCTCGGTCATATTTTCCAAAGACATAATATATCTCCCTAAATTCTCCTGATTTAGTTCAATTCATTATTCAACTCTCAACCGTTTTATTACCCGATTTTAAAATTCAATGTCTTTTTAACTGCCAATATTATATCTTTTTCCTGAGGAATACTTGCTTTTTCTAAACGCAGATTAAAAGGTATTGGTGTATTCTTTCCGGCAACTATTGCCACAGGTGCATCAAGACTCTCAAATGCTTCCTCCTGTATTATCGATGCTATATCTGAAGCAACACCTCCCCTCCGAACCGCCTCCTGTACAATAACAGCATTTCTGGTTTTCTTAACAGAATCCATAATCAACTTCCTGTCCAGAGGCACCAGGGTCCGTGGGTCAATCACTTCAACATCAATACCTTCTTCTGCAAGTCTCTCTGCCGCAGAAAGGGAGCGTGGAATCATATTCGACCAGGAAATAATGGTGATATCTTTTCCCTTCCTCTTTATTTCACCCCTCCCTAACTCGATAAAATATTCACTCTCGGGCACCTCACCCTTTTTCATATACAACAGTTTATGCTCTATAAACATAACAGGGTCATCATCCCTTATTGCGCTCTTTAAAAGCCCCTTGGCATCATAAGGAGTCGAGGGCATTACAACCTTTAAACCGGGAATATGATAAAACCATGCCTCAAGACTCTGGGAATGCTGGGCGGCAAGACCGTTTCCGCTGCCTCCCTGAGTCCTGACTACAATTGGCACCCTGCCTTTTCCACCTGTCATAAATTTATATTTCGCTGCCTGATTAACTATCTGGTCCATTATCAAAACCGTAAAATCAATAAATAATATCTCAACTATCGGACGCATCCCCGTAATAGCAGCACCAACACCCGCACCGGTAAAACTTGCCTCTGATATAGGGGTATCTATTACCCTCTTCTTTCCAAATTCATCCAATAATCCGGCTGTTACTTTATAAGACCCCCCCCGCTCTGCTACTCCTTCACCCATAACAAACACCGTATCATCATTTTTCATCTCTTCCATTATAGCTTCATTAAGAGCTTCGCGATACATAATAACCCTGTTTTCTGAATTTTCTTTTTTTTCGCTTATCGTCATCAGATTACAATCTCATTAAAATATTTTTCCTCTGATAATTCAGGACTATTTTTCGCAAATTCAACTGCCTCTTTTATCTCATTTTCGATTTCAGTTTCAAACCTTTTTACTTCATCCTCGCTAAATCCACCCTCATTAATCAGATATTTACGTCCTGTCTGCACTGGATCTTTCGACATATAATAATCCAGTTTTTCCCTTGGCATGTACTTACCGGGGTCATTAACATGATGTCCTCCTTGACGATATGTCTTTGCCTCCACTAAAAAAGGTCCTCTGCCGCTGCGGCAAACCTCCAATGCTTCTTTAGTCTTCTCATAAACCACCTTTACATCATTCCCGTCAATTGCAGTCGCAAACACACCATATCCCTCAGCCCGTTTATAAAGGTCCTCTGTTCTTGAAGCTTCCTCAATCGGAGTAGATACGGCGTAATGATTATTCTCAAGCATAAAAATAACCGGAAGATTCCAGATAGCTGCCAGATTTAATGACTCTGCAAAAACTCCATTATTGGACGCTCCGTCTGAGAAAAAGATGACAACTGCCTGTTCCGTTCCGCGAATACTTATACTCAATCCCGCACCAATACCAAGCGGTATCCCTCCCCCGACAATTCCGTTGGCTCCGATATTCCCTGTCGCCACATCGGCTATATGCATTGAACCGCCAAGGCCGTAACAGTAACCCGCTTCCTTAGCCAAAACTTCTGCCAACATCTTCCTTATATCTCCGCCTCTTGCAATACAATGACCATGTCCCCTGTGAGTGCTCACAATATAATCATCACTGCGAAGCGCAGCACACGCACCGACCGCAATAGCTTCCTCTCCGAGATAAGGATGAAAATATCCAACAATCAATCCCTGGCGATACAGCCTGATACAGTTCTTCTCAAACACCCTGATGGTATAAAGGTTTTTATAAATATCTCTCCAAAATTCTCTGAAACTCACTATAATCCTCCAACTATATTATCTTACATTTTCCAAAATAAAGCTATCCATTGGTTGTTCCAAGTAATATTCTTTATTTTGGCACATTTTTCCAGTCTCTCTTAAATTCTGCCAAACCATTATCTGTTAACGGATGTTTAAACATCTGAAAAAATAAAGATTCCGGAATAGTTAGAATATCAACTCCGGCTCGCAAACAGGATAAAACGTGATTCTGCGTCTTTACACTGCCCGCTATTATTTCTGACTTAAATCCGTAATTCGCTTTAATTAACATTGTATCCTCCACAAGTATATCACTCTCACTGGCAATTGCATCAAGACGGCTCAGGACTATACTGACAAAACTCGCCCCGGCTTTCATTGCAAGTGAAGCTTGAGTGGAAGAAAATACCATAGTTACATTCGTCCTGACCTTTTTTTCCCGCTCCAAAACCTGAACCGCCTTCAGCCCTTCATCTGTCATCGGCATTTTAACAACAACATTCGAGGCAACAGATGCTATCTCCGTTGCTTCTTCTATTAATCCTTCATCTGTCTCCGACATAGCCTCCACACTGACAGGACCGGATACGATACTACATATCTCCTTTACAACATCATCAAATTTTCTGCCGGTCCTTGCAATATGGCTCGGATTGGTTGTCACACCATCAATTAAACCCGTTCCGTAAGCTCTTTTTATTGCTTCAATATCCCCGGTATCCAAAAATATTTTCATTCTTTCCTCCAATATCATAACTTATATAAAAAAATAATTAAACATAAATATTCTAATTAGTGCGTTAACTTAAACGATAAAAAAATTATGTAGCTCTTACGGAAAAACGGTACATATCGCCGCGATAGATAGACTCGTCCATTTCAAGTACCATTTCCCTGCCGCAAAATGTAACTCCTTCTATCAAAAATGCCGGAATACTATCCTCAAGGTCAAAAAAATGTAAACTACTTTTGTCCATCATTACTGTACTTAGCATCTGATGTACTTCTGTAAGATGAAGATGATATTCTTTTTCATAAATATTGTATAGTGAGCCCTCAAAATTCTGCTTTTCAATGTCAGGACATAACACAAGTGAAATATAACGTACCTCCAGCATCATCGGAACATCATCAGCAAACCTTAGCCGGTGAATTTTATAAACAGGACCCTTCATTACATAACGACGTCTGTTGATAACCGCAGAATATCCATGATGTAAAATCCTACCTTCCAAAACCTTTGTAGAAGGCTTATAACCAAAGTCTATCATGTTTTTTGTAAAACTCAATATTCGATTGGCAGAACGTAATACATTACTCTGTCGCACAAACGTCCCCCTACCCTTGATCTTTGTCACCCACCCGGCTGACTCCATCTCCAGCAGAATCTTACGGGCTGTCGTGTTGCTTACTTTATAATCTCTGATTATATTATTCTCTGAAGGAACCTTCATACCGGGAGTTAATTTCCCTTTTCTTATTTTGCCGATAATCTCCTGACTAATAGTAAAATATTTCGGAATATTTCTTTTCACTCTTTTCATTGACTTATAATCCCAAATGTTAACGCACTAAGATAACATAATACTACAATATTATCAAGTACTTTCTTCAAATGGTATTTTCTATCAACCATATTGGTTCAATAAAAGTTTGTATAATTAAAGAAAAAATCTGCTGATGGTTCAGCAGTATCTTATGAATGACTTATGTTACTTATCTTTGGATGATTTATAATAAATTTTTATGTATTTCTATATCAAATTTTAAATATATATCCAAAAATTACGATAAAATTATTAAGATATATAAAAACAAGAAATTATTTGAATAAAATTGGTGACAAATCCTCTATGAAAAACCGATGGACAATTCGAGGGTTGTCCTCATAGAATAGGGCGAACAACCGTTCGCCCCTAAATTTTTACAATAAATTAATAAATTGTTATATATCTCCAGTTTAAAATATTATTTCAATTTTTTTTATTTATTGTTATCTTACATTAATCAGGATATATTTCATTTTATATGTGAAGATCATCAGGGCGGCACAACCATAAATCTATATAACAAAATTAAAACCAAAGGTTAAAATGAAAAAGATATGTTTTAAAATTTTCATATTTCTATTATTTTTTCCTGTAATTGTTTTTTCAGAGGAAAACAACCAGAAAGAGCAGGAAAAAATATGGAAGAAGAGTTTTATTACAGGTCTCACCATTTCCCAGATTTCTTATAATAACTGGGTAAAGGGTGGAGAAAATGCGGTTTCGTGGGACGGCAGTATTGATATAATGTTTGAAAAAGACACTGAAAAATTAAACTGGAATACAACGGGGAAATTTCGGTTTGGACAGACTAAACAGGAAAAACTTGGAATACGTAAAACTGTTGATAAAATTGATTTAAGTTCTGTTTATACATATAAGTATAAGAGAGGATTAAATCCATTTTTTGGTGCGGCTCTTTTAACACAATTTGCAAAAGGATATGACTATAAAAAGATTCCCAGACTTGCGAAGTCAGATTTTGCCGACCCGATTTACCTTGAACAAAGTACAGGAGCGGGATTCATATTTAATTCTTCATTTCGCACAAGAATTGGAATTGCCGTAAGGGAGATTATGGCGAATAATTACGCATATGTTGGATATACCGATGACCC
>JAUVVT010000221.1 GCA_030604505.1 bacterium
TGAAAGCCCAAAGTTGCTGAAACAGTGTAATTTCCGAGAGAATTGGGGTTTTTTATTATTCATCTGAAGTAACTACTCAGGTGTCCTTATAACAAAGCGAGGATGTTGGATATAATTGTCCATCAATGCGGCGATTAGTAAAGAAAAACTGATGCCAGTGTTTTCATCAATCGTTATAACACAAGGTTTTCATCGCTCAATTCAGAAATAGTCAATGTTAAAATTACTTGCATTTAGGCGAAAAGTTATTACATTTATTAAATATGTATTAGTTGTCAAAAAATGAATAATATGGAGGAATTTTTTAGAAGGAACTTGAACAATTTATTACAGAGTGCACTAAATTGGTTACATTATATAATTACTGCAGGAAGTATAGAACTGCTTGTTTTTGCCAATGGATAAGCTCTAAAAATCGCCAAGTACATAGCAAAATAAATGCAAACTAATTAGTGACCTGAGAAGTAAATGATTCTCAAAATATAAATTCATTTACTTTCTAATATGTACTTATCGGAGTTTTACACGATGGTAATTTATCATCGAAGGATGTCATTAGAAATTATTCGTTTTGCTATTTTCTTTGTTTTATACTATCTGTATGTCTGGTTACGTATCGATCCCAGTCTTATATATCACGGATATGGTATGCTTCCCTTTCCGTTTTTCTATCAAGGATGGGAGTTTTTTAAAGAATTCCTGGGGTATCCAGGTGGAATTATAGAATATATTTCTACATTATTTTATCAGTTTTATTATTTTTCCTATCTTGGTTCTTTGATTATCACTGTTGTTGCCATTCTTATATGCATCTTAACAGGAAAATTTATCGCAAGTATAGGTAATAATCGTTTTCGCGTTGTTATCTATATTCCTGCCATACTTTTACTTATGGTTTATAACAAGTATTACCACTGCCTTACAATTAGTTTAGGATTATTAGCTTCGCTGTGTTTTTTGTGGATTTACTTGTTAATAGCTCAACGGAAAGCAATTCTTAGATTGTCTGTTTTTCTAATTTCTTCAATTATTCTTTACTATATTGGCGGTGGATCTTATCTTCTCTATGCACTGCTGTGTGGGATTTTCGAATTCCTGAATAAGCAGAAACGTTTCACTGGTCTATTATATATTTTTTCTGGATTTTTCTTTCCTTATATTGCAGGCATATATGTCTTTGAAGTTAATATTACCGATGCCTATATGCGGATTTCGCCATTTCATCCGGAAAGTTATATGAAACCGCTTATTTTAGCACTGCTTCTTTACATTTTCTTCCCACTCGCGGCAATCTGGTTTTCTCTTTGGCATCCGGCAGTAAAGAAATCTTTAAAGCCTGAGGCGGATACAATCCCGTCTGGCAAAGATATTCCCGATTATTCTCGGATAAGTAAACGAAAATTTTTCTATGAGTCATTGGTTCTGTTCGCTATAGGTGCTGTTATTATTTTAGTTCCATTCGACAGGAACATTAAGACAGCGCTTAGAATAAATAGTTTTTCATGCCGTGAGATGTGGAATCAGGTTCTCAAGGAGGCCCGCAAAATTCCTATTGAGAGATACAACATTTTAATTAATCATGATGTTAATAAGGCTCTTTATTACACGGATCGCCTTTTGTATGATATGTTTTCTTATCCACAGAATCCCGTGGCACTGCTCAATCTCGGCTCCAGTGAATGGGGCAGGAGAAAGAATATTCCAATTTTGTATGCAGAGTTACCAAAAATAAGCGACACATATTTCCGTATCGGGCTCGTGAATTATGCTGAACACACTGCTCATTTATCGATGGACTTAATCGGTGAACATCCAACAACTCTTCGGCAGCTTATTTTTATTTACCTCGCTAAAGGAAATACACAAGCAGCAAGAATATATCTAAATCAGCTAAGCAAGGATTTGGTTTTTGGCAGATGGGCAAAAAAGTATCTGCGCCAACTTGATAAAGACCCACTTATGTCCTCAGACAAATTAGTCCAGCATGCGCGTTCTGTTATAACAACAGTGGATAATGTCAGGGCTTTTACTATTGATAAATATCTACTTGACCTACTTCATAATAAAAAGAATCGTATGGCATTTGAATACTTGATGGCTTATTACCTTTTAACATTCGATTTCGAAAAGATCGCCGATAACATTCATCGTCTTGATGATTATAACTATCCCGATATCCCACGTCATTATGAGGAGGCTATTTTTGTCTATATGACTGAGAAGGGTGAAGAGGTTGATTTGTATGGCAGAAAAATCAGTCAAAATACTATTCAAAGGTTTCAGAGATTTACTTATCTCGCAAATCGCTACAGTAACAATATGAAGGAAGGTATAAACGTGCTTAGAAGAGAATTTGGTGACAGTTATTTTTTCTATCATTTCCTGTATTTATTATCAGGAGGAGCGAAATGAAAAATCGCCATAGAAATACATTTTTTTTATTAGGGATTTCTGCATTTTTAATTGTATTAGTTTTTTACATTAAATATGGTGATACTGTCAATATTGAAAAATATGTTTTAGCAAATCGTCTTCCCAACATTCGGCCTGATTACTCCGGAACAATTATTCCCCCGAATATTGCTCCTTTGAACTTCATAGTAGAAGAATTTGGCACAGATTATTATGTAAAGATATACTCGAGTGATGGTGAGGAGATCGAAGTTTTTTCAAAAACTCCAAACATTGTTATTCCTATTAATTCGTGGAAGAGACTGCTGAGTATGAATCATAATCAGAAACTCTGTTTTGATGTTTATGTAAGAGCGATAAATGGCGATTGGACACGATTCGGCACGATTACAAATACTATATCGAATGCTGAAATCGATGGATATATTGTGTATCGACTGTTCAGGCTACAATACAATTATGGTAAAAAATTTGACCTTTATCAGCGAAATATCCAGAATTATGATGAGTCACTTGTTTTGAGCAACAAGTCTTTTGGTGAGTCACTTGTTTCGAGCAACAGGTCTTTAGGATATGGCTGCATGAACTGTCACACATTTCTTAATAATAATCCTGATAATATGATTTTACATTTACGGGGAAGACCTAATGGCAGCCGCATGCTGATAATTCAGAATGGGGAAATTAAAAATGTATATTCTCAGACAAAGTTCGGTTCGAGGCCAGCCTCGTATATTTCATGGCATCCGAGTGGTCGGCTATTAGTTTTTTCGTTCAATAAGATTTGTCAATTTTTTCACTCTGCAAGAATGGAAACACGCGACGGATTGGACTTTGATTCCGGATTAGCCTTTTATGATGTTGACTCGAAAACTATAAAGTACAAATCAGTTCTTTTGGATTCGGATCGCCTTGAAAGCTATCCGACATGGTCACCTGACGGAAAGTTTCTGTATTTCAGCAGTGCTCCGAGATTGTGGCCCGCTGATTGTGAAGATGTACCGCCTGATAGATATAAAGAGAACCGCTACGACCTGATGCGAGTAACTTATGATATAGAAAAGAATGAATTGGGCGAGATAGAAACTGTTCTTTCTGCAAAAGAGACTGGATTAGGCATTTTACAGCCGAGGGTTTCGCCAGATGGGCGTTTTTTGCTTTTCTGTATGTTAACTTACGGTGCTTTTCCAACTCTTAATACAAGTAGTGACATTTATTTAATGGACCTAAAAACTGGCGAATACAGACCGATTGCAGGCAATAGTGATAAATCCGAATCATGGCATTCATGGTCGAGTAACAGCCACTGGTTTGTCTTCAGCAGTAAGAAGGGAGATGGTTTGTTTTTGAAAGCGTATTTTTGTTATGTTGACGAGAATGGAAAAACATATAAACCATTTGTACTTCCGCAGAAGAATCCGTCTTTTTATGATTCTTTTTACAAGTTGTATCAACTTCCGGAATTAATCAAAAAACCCATTCGGCTGAAGGAAAAAAATTTCGTAAAGGCTATCAATTTACTTACTAAAATCCCAGGTATAGAACCTATAACTTCTGCAACTCCGAGTCAACCATCTGCACCCAGCCAATATCGTTAGAATAAAAGATTACGCCGGTTGTTTTTCTTTTACAGGTCTCAGAAATCTGAGGATTTTTCAGAAATCTGAGACTTTGGGGGGTAATCTCATTAATAGAAGTTTAAAAAATGCTATTTCTAACTCAAGATATTACAGAAATTTATGATAATTAATTAATTTTATTATTAAATTTGGCATTAAATTTGCACTGTAATATATATGTAATTATATAATTGGAGGTTTTTTATAAAAATTTGATGTATCTAATTTAGCTCTTGAGACGATTTTTGAACATCTTTTCTTAATAATGTTTTTTAACTTTTCAGTTTACTTCCAAAATAAATTAAAAAAACAAAAAAACCTTGACAAATAGGAAATTATTTATTATATTTTTTCAGATTACTTAAGCGATTAAGTATTTTTCCTAAACGATTAAGTATAATTGCTTAAAGATATTTCATTTAAACTTAAACGGTAAAGTAATAATTAAAGCGTTTATATAATATTAAAGCATCCGGATATTACAATTTTTTTATATTATAACAATTCATACAGCTCTTTCATAATTTATAAAATATATTTTTTATTATAGTTCAAGTGTCGATAAATTGTAGAGAGAAACATATTTATGCCAACTACAATGAAAGATATTGCGAATGTTCTGAATGTTTCTGTAGTTACGGTTTCAAAGGCACTTAATAATAAGCCGGATATTAGTGAAAAAACAAAGAAACTCGTATTAAAGACAGCTAATGAACTGAATTACACTCCTGACGGCGTTGCACGAAGTCTTGTTGAAAAAAAGACAAATACATTAGGAGTGCTGGTATCCGATATTAAAA
>JAUVVT010000038.1 GCA_030604505.1 bacterium
TAATTAATAGTATATTTATCTATATTTGAGATTTCCTTTTTTGTTATTAAATTTTTAAGTTTGAAGTTATATAGCTCTATGATAACATTTTCATTTTTCGGGATGTTTTTTATTGCACCGGAGACAGAACCGAATGAAAGCGCGTTACCCGTTTTGAAGTTTAGATTAAAATTTTCTTTTATTTTACTGCCGTTAGTGTATGATACGATGTTACTGTCCAGAAGAATATTATATTCTGTATCCTCTTTGAAAGGATTTAATGGTGAAAATATGAAATATGAAGGTTTTTTCCAAGTAATTTTTCCGGGAAGTTTGTTCTTATCGGAATCTTTTAAGGAGAATCCATTTCTGAGCGACAGCGTGTCGATGGGTAGATTGAATTGGAATTTTATTTTTGTATCGGTCGGGATATTCATCAGGGAATCAGCAGGAGTATGGCATAGGATTTCAGCAGCAGAGTTATCGGGGCTGCTGGTGATGATAAATGAGAAAGATTCTACTTTTGGAGATTTGCCGGTTATCGGTGTTTCTCCTGTTTTTGATGTATCTTCTTTCGAGAGGTTCAGGAAAAAGTTTTCAATTTTATCTGATATTTTTATGTCGCAGCATGGAATACCTATGAGGTCAAGCTCAATGTCATACTTTAGATTATTGTTATTATCCTTCATTGCAAAGATTCTGTATATGCCGCCAGAAAGATAATCTAATTTAAATTCTCCGTTTTCGCTTGATTGCGTGGTATAATCCGGTTCGTGTTCTGATGGGTTTATTTCCTCATTTTTATCCAGCTTAAAAGCCCATATAAATAATCCGGATTTTTCTGTTTCGCCGAATATTCTGCCGGAGATTTGACAGTTATCAACGCTTTCTCCGGTAGAAAAAGCCCACGAATATGAATTTTTTAGATTGTTATTGTTTCGGTCTCTTGAACCGGTGCCGATGTTTATTACATAGGTTATACCCGTCTGCAGGGTGTTTTTTATATAAAGTTTTTTTCCTTCCCATTGGAAATTCAGTTCTTCTGTAAATGAGGGTGTAATAAAGACTGACCTTTCAACTGAGATGCGGTCCATATATTCGCTGAAGTTTATATATATATTGGTATTAGGGGCGATTCCGGTCGAATTTGATGGCGGATAAACTTCGGTTATCTGCGGCGGGATGCTGTCTGCCGGACCGCCGCCGGGGGGACCCTGTACGGCACAATCAGTAAATAATATAAGGAATAAGAACAGGATATATTTAATCTTTGAACTTTGCATAGGGTGTTTATTAAGATTTTTTGGGGGGTTGATATCTGTGATTAAATGATTTTTTATGATATCCAGATTGTATCCACCTTTTTATATTTTATGAATTTAAAATGTAATTATCTTTATTTGAAAAGTCAAGTTTTTAGGTATTTTCTTTAGATATTTTAATCATATCAGAGCTCAAGAGCAATGAAAAGATGGAAAAAATCTATTAAAAATAGATTTGATTTGTAAAAGGTTCTGTTAATACATATATTTATCGATAAGGGTATTATTATTTTTGTTATCTTTTATTACTTCGAGGAAGACTTCAACAAATAGAGCGGGAAATATATGTGATAGATATTTTTCCCATCTTCTTGGGAATTTATTTGCGATGAGACTAATGCCAAGGACTTTATATATGTCGGTAAACCACAGCTTGTGTTTTTTAATTTTAAATAATCCTGTGTTCTGAAGTGTGAGGAATGTTATATATCCGAGGTGGTGAAAATGCTCGAAATCCCCGTAAGAGAGCTGTGATGTGTAATGAGGAGTAATGATTCTCACGGTTGCACCATTCTTTGCTATCCTATGGACTTCATTCATCAGGTTCAGTGGTTGGTATATATGCTCAATTATGTGAGACATCTCAATCCAGTCAAATTTATTGTCGGGGAAGGGATAGGGATATTCGTTAAGGTTGTGAACTATATCGACATGGGGAGCTGGACGTTTATCCAGACCGATTGAACCTTCTTTTTTTGTTTTCAGACCACAGCCGAGGTCTAATATTTGTATTTTGTTTTTTTCATTCATTGGTATTACCTACCGATATAATCTGTGTTTTTGGCTGCTTGTTGTATCGTGCTTTCTGAAATTTGAAATTAGAAAGGTGTTTAAGTATATTATTAAATATAAATATTTCCGATAAATAATTCAATTATTATTATTAAATAATTTATTTTTTTTAGAAAAGACTTTGAGTTTTGGATTTGTGTATTTATATTTTATTTAAGATGGGTTTTAGAGATTGGCGAAAGTTTGAGTTTTTTGATTAAAATGCGGCAAAAAATAATATGAGGTGGGTGTAAAATGGGAATTTTGTCAAAAATATTCAGGTCTAAAAAAACAAGGAACATTTGACTATATTGTCCAGGGTATTGGGTTCGGCGGAGGCAAGAGAAGAAAGGAGTAATAATCCCAATGTAATCTGGATAGCCATAGTAATTTTTAGTGCATACGGAGTTGTTCTTGAAAAGACTTCAAAGATGGTGTTTGGTGTTTCGAAATCTTTACTTCCGTATCCTGAAGAGGATATAAAAGAGGCAATTGATTTATTATTAACATATTTGGAAAATAAAAGCAGGTGGGATGAGCTCAGGCGTGAATTTCCCGACGTTGCGGGCTCTATTTTGACGAACAAATTTTATAATGCTTTGAAAGTAGGTTATATTCAATTGGCTAAATTTATTTCCGATGACGAAGAAGCTAAAATTGCGGTTAAATTGGGAACTTTTCTAATGCAGAAATCGGAATTAAACGAAGAAGACAAAGAAAAATTTAAGGAAATTAGGTCTGCATTGATTAAGGTGCAACAAAAAATCGGCAGAGAATCGACTATATTATTTGAAGAATTAATAAAGAAACACGGAAAAGATGAGAAGATTTTTGATGAATAAATTTTTTTGAATGATGTTACAATTAATTATGTTTATCTATTTTATATATGATTAATGTTAGGTATGTTATGAAAAGGATATTATTAATAATATTAAACGCACTGCTTATCATTTTCTTGGTTTTTGAAGATACAAGAGCATCTGAAGTAGGCAGAGGAAATGTATATTCCGTTATAGAAGTATCTTTCACCGGTCCCATGTGTAGTCGAACTGATACACCGGCAAGAGACGTTGATTTTTGGGTGCACATAAAACATGAAAGTGGAGAACCTACTTTTAAAATCTATGGTTTTTGGGATGGTAACGGTTCAGGTGGTACAAGAGGCAAAATTTTCAAGATTAGGTTTTGTCCAACAATTGAAGGAAAATGGTTCTTATCTGAAGTTCATTCAAACCGCCTAGAATTAATGAATCAGCAGGAAGGGGATTATATTACAGCTGCACCTTCATCACACAAGGGTTTTTGGATAGTCGATACCGCAAGCCCTGGACATCGGTGGTATGAACGTTCCGATGGCTCTCACCAATATATTTGCGGCAATACACATTACAGCTTTCTATCAGAATACGATGATTCCGGTCCCAGCGGAAGTAATATTATTTCTGATATTACTGCTAATGCTGACTATTTTAATAAACTGCGTTTCAGTGTTCACGGGGATCGTTATTCTCATCCTGCTGATAAACCTTTCATTAGCGATTCTGGGGACCCGACGGATGATGGTAACTATTCCTATCGTCCAAATCCCGAATGGTTTCACGAGCGTGTTGACCTGGCAGTCCAGAATGCATATAACCTGGATATAATAGCTGATTTAATTATAAATGGTCCTGGGGTTGAGGATTCCCGCTCTATTTTGCGTGCGTCTAAAAATGGAGGTGATCCGACACCGTATTTAAAATACATTGCAGCACGATACGGCAGTTATCCTAATGTATGGATATGTTTATCTAATGAATGGGGTAAAAAAACTGATTGGGTATATTTATCAAATGAGTGGAAGAGAAAGAAAGTGAAAAGGTTTACAGCCATACAGATACGAACTTTTGGTAATATTATAAAGGATTTTTTGTCTTATTCAACACCTCTCAGTGTGCATGCCAATACGGGAAACTGGGATACAGAATTAAACACTGAGCCGGCGTGGAATGATCATATTATTGTACAGCGTAAACTTAAAGATTTATCCCAAACTGCTGATTTTATTAATAATAACAATTCTATTGGGAAAGATAAGCCTGTAATTGATGATGAACTGGCGTATGAAGGGGAAGGTGATGGCTGGAGTGAGGAGGATGTTATAGAATCGTTTATCGGGGCATTTCTGGGGGGTGGTTATAGCACGACTGGATACAAATTACCACCTAAACATGGACATTACTTTTGGGGTAATTTTAATCCATCCGAACATAAATCGGCTGATAATCTTTTATGGCTGCGCAATAAAATCGATTCTAACATCACTTTTTGGAAGCTTAGACCAGTTGCACTTTCTCAAAGTATTTTTACGAATATAAACAGCGAATTCAGAGCTATGCAGTGGGAAAATCACGAATACGTATTAGGAACTGATGAATACTGTTCAGGAATAAAAGCTAATCTGCCGGAAGGTATCTGGCAGGTGAAACGATTTGATTTAATTGGCAAAACAGAAACATTGTTTACTTCTGATGCCAGAGGTTCTTTCATATTTGATGCTCCTTCTTCGCGTGCTGTTTTGTTCTTTTTTAAAAGAAAGTAAGAAAAGAAAATTTACCATATATTATAAGAGGAAGTATTTATGGATGAGAGTTGGAGGCCAATACTTGAGCTTTTCAGGATTATTCCTGCATCATCTGGAGCGGTGACTGTATTTATTATGTTGATGGGATTTATAGTATTTATTACGGTTGGAATGCAGGTTATATTTTATCTGATAAAACGCAGGAAGGGCATTCTTGAAGGGTGGGAATGGTTTTACAGGATGTGTGAGGCAAAAGACCTTTCAGAAGAAGAAATGAAGCTTTTGCGGAATATGATAACGAGATGTAAAATAAAGAATCCAACGGGTATTTTTAAGTCTATTAAACTTTTTGATAAGTGTGTGAATTTAGAGTTCAAGAGATTATCTAATTCTGAAATTGAGAGGGATGAATTTGCGGATGATATTTCTGAGATTCGTCAAAAGCTGCATTTTGACAGGTTTCCTACTGGTGAGATATTAAATTCAACACGGGGGATTCCTTTTAATCAGAGGGTACGTATAGAAGTGGAGATAGAGGGGCGGAGACGCCACTTCAGAACAAAAGTGCTGGAAGTGAAAGAGGATTCTATTATTATACTTATGCCAAAACACAGAGTTTTCAGGGAAGTATGCAGTGCGGGTCAGGCAATCGAGGTATATTTCTGGAGGTTTGGAGATGCAGGATATACATTTTCGACGGTGATTACCAATGTTGAATATGAAGAACCGGAAGTTTTTTATGTTGAACATTCCGATAAAATCGAGAGGACGCAGAGAAGACTCTATTACAGGATTGATATTTCACTGCCTCTGTATTTCACACCCTTATCTCAGGAACAGAGAGCAGAAATCAGGGAGAACAGGCATATAAAATTTGCCAATGATGTGAAACATGTGAAGGGGAAAATTACAAGTCTCAGCGGCGGAGGGCTCTCCTTTGTTTCCGATACTACTTCCCCGAATGGAAAGATACTCTGGTTTGAGATAAATTTATATGGGAGCGAACCCATTTCTGATATTTATGGACGGGTGGTTAGAAGCAAGAAACTGCCTGAAAATAAATTCAAATTATACATTGATTTTGCGTTAATTCCGGAGAAAGAAAGGGAGTTAATTGTAGGATTTGTTGCAGCGAGGCAGAGAGAAAGGATCAAATTATGAAAAAATATTGATTTTTTGGATATATTTTTAATTTATAGTCTAATTTGTCTTAAGCGTTTTGTATTTTTGTAAAAGAATGCAGTTTAATTATACTGAGAGGTAAAATGGCAGAAAAAGTCTATTACATTCAATTAAGCTTTGATGAACCGTTGGATATTCTTGAAAAGAAGATGGTAAAGATATTCAAGAGTTCAAATCTTGGAAGGTGTTTTGAGGCGAAAGATATAGTTGGAGTGAAGTTGCATATTGGTGAGAAGGGAAATATATCATATATGCCGCCTCGTTTTATTAAGCCGTTTGTTTCGATACTTCAGGAATCTGAATGTCTTCCGTTTCTGACGGATACGAATGTTCTTTATAAAGGGTGTCGGAATAATGCAGTTGACCATTTAATGCTGGCGCATGAGCACGGATTTACAATTAAGAATACGGGTGCTCCTTTTGTGGTGGCGGACGGATTGATGGGGCGGAATGAGGTAGAGATTGAAATCAACTGCGAAAATTATAAGGATGTTCCGATTGCATCTGAAGCGGTTTATGCGAGTTCATTGTTGGTTGTAACTCACGTTACAGCGCATATTGCATGTGGGCTTGGCAGCACGATAAAAAATCTGGGGATGGGATTTTCGAGCAGAAAAGGTAAATTGAATCAGCATTCGCAACTTCCTCCGGAAGTGATTGAGTCAAAGTGTACGGGCTGCGGCGTATGTTATAAGTGGTGTCCGTCTGATGCGATTGTTATGGAGAATGAAAAGGCGATAATTACCGAGGAGAAGTGTATATCGTGCGGTGAGTGTATTTCACTCTGCAGGTTTGATGCGGTCTCTTTTAAGTGGGCAAGTACTTCTGAAGTTTTACAGAAGAGAATAGCGGAACACGCACTCGGCGTAATAAAAAATAAAAAAGGCAAGATAGGATTTATTACTTTTATGATTAATCAGACTAACCAGTGTGATTGTATGGGCATAAAGATGGAAAGCATTCTCCCTGATTTTGGTGTGCTTGCGGGTTTTGACCCGGTGGCAATAGATAAAGCAGTTCTTGATATATCACAGGAAAAATACGATACGGATATCTCCAAATCGTCATTTCCAAATGTTGACCCGACAATTCAGTTAAGATACGGAGAAAAGATTGGGCTCGGAAGTATGAATTATGAGCTTGTTGAGGTAATTTAACTTACTTTCTTTGGAAAAGAAACTATAAGCTAAATTAAAGGAGGAGATATGGCGAACAACGAAAAGGTTGTACTCGATGCAATGAAGAAAGTGGGGAAACCGGTAAGGCCCGGGGATGTTGCCAAAATTACGGGTCTTGATAAAGAAAATGTTTCAAAAGCAATTAAAGAATTGAAAAATAAGGGAAAGATAAATTTTCCAAAGAGGTGTTTTTATGCACCGGTTTAGAGGTTAAAATTTAGGGCGAACATGTATATTTGTCCTTGCATGTTTTTGAGGAGAAAAGGAACTCTGCCATAGGAGAATCCTTTGGATTGCTTACTTCTTTTTTTAAAAAGAAGTAGTTAATTTTTTGGCACCCATTTGACGGCATCTGCGATTACTATTTCGTCGCATTTGTCGGATAGTCTTATTTCTGCTGTTTCATTTTTTTTGTATTCGTATTCGCCGAGATAGTGCCATCCATCCATATTCCGGGATGTCTTTAATTCAATATTATCTTCTTTTCCGCCGCTGACAATAGTGACGTAAAACATACTTCCTATTCTTTCCCCAATAAGCCGTCGATTATAGGTATAATCTTTAATGAAAATATATGTATCGTATATTCCGTCTTCGGGGATCACAGTCTTCCACGATGCATAGGAACTGCCTTTGCCTTTATTTTTTACGACTATGGAATTTCTATATTTTCCATAGGACCCGGGAAAAGAAAGTCTCGTCCATGAGCCGAGCCTTGAGAAAACTTCAGTAATACTGCCGATTCCTTCTCTAATATTTGAACCATTTGTTTTTTGTCCGAAAATCCTGAATCGGTCTTTTTTAACACTTGCTATGGAGAAGCCTTTGTCCTGATCGTCAACGATGATTTCGTTTGATTTAAACGGCTTGACAGTCTTCACTCCTTCGAATGGAACAGCATTTACAGGTTTTTCAGGAGTGTCATAGTTGAATCTCGGGTTCGTCCAGTTTTTAGCGAATACCGGATTTATCTCAACATATCTTGGCTTATCAGGAACAACTGCTCCTATTTCTTTTGTCTCATAAGAATCAAAAGAAACTTCACGAACTATCCGGTCATTTTCCGTTCTAAAGATAGCGTTAATTTTTCCTTTCCCTTCTTCCCAGTTTCTAATCCTAACCTTCATTTGATACTGCTGTTCCATTTTGTTTGCAGCGAGCAGGTAACTTTCTGCTTTTGTTATTGTATATCCCGGAATGAATGTGGTTTCAAACCACTGGTGAAAAAATGAATCGATGTTCTTTCCAGAAATTTTTTCTGCATACTTTTTAAAATCTTCGAAAGAGGAATTTTTGTATTTATACTTATCAAGAAATCCACTTATAATTTCTTTATATGTATCTTCTCCGATTTCCAGACTCAGGCATTTAAATACGGCGGGGAATTTATACCTCATAACGCTTTTATAAAGTATTCCATCTTCTTTGGGTGAGAATTTCATTAGTGGTTTTGTTTCAAGTGCTTCGAAAATTTTACTTAGTTTAACAGGAAATATTTCTTCAAAACCGCCTCCGAGAAATTGCGGTATCTGTCTGTTAATTCCCTTCCTGAGCAGACTTGATAATCTGTCCTTACAACCTATCTGGAATCCCCAATAGTTTGTGATTATATTTAAAAAATATGTTCCCCAGTCTCCATCTGTGCCGCCTCGTCCGCCAAATCTACCGGAATTAGTGAGATTTGACGCAAGGTATTTTTTAAAGTAAAACTTTTTCCTGTCCGATATACTAAGACCTTCTCTTCTATCTCTGCTTTCATTATAATTAAAATATCGGACATAATTAACACTTAAGAGGTCATTATTGCATTCGTATATCATTACAATTCCCGGCTGAACCATCGGATTGAAATCTTCGTATATTTCAAAGTATGTTCTGAAGTCGAGAGGAATCTCAACAAGAGAAAATGAAGGGTAAGGATATTTTAATGTGGTTTCTGTTTCTATCCAATCTTTAAGTTCTTTGATTGTTTCATTAACGATATTGCTTGTATCTGCAAAGAATTCAGCATACCGCTTGTGATTGGGGCTGTAATAGGCATAAAAATCGATGCTGTCAATACGGGTATGTTTTACTATGTATTCGCCGGCATTTATTGAAAACTGCGGAACAGGTATATCGTAGGTATATGTATAAATGATGGTCTGATCCTTTTTTGAAGTATTATTCCGTGAGCCCTGAGTGACTACCTTGGATTTTTCGGGAATAGTGATGGAACTATTTGCAGTCGAA
>JAUVVT010000428.1 GCA_030604505.1 bacterium
CGAAAATGCAATCTTTTTACTAAACCTTTTACCGATTGTCATATCTACGAGGAAGTACGGGTCAAGTTTATCATCTGTTAATATTGATATATACCTGCTTCCTATGTATTCTCCTGTGAGGTCGAATTTTACTCCACCGCCGGGTGAAATATCAAGCGTAAAATCGGCACTCACATTTGGATGATATGGCACATTACCAAGAATAGGACGCCTAATCCCCGGCGGATCATCTTCCAAATCGCTGTAGTCCATAACAGATGCAGATGCCCATAACCTCAGGACATCCGACTGCTGCCAGTTCATTGAAAATCCTAATCCTTGTAATTGTGTTTTAAATTTATAATCTAAATTCCAAAAACCGTTTGAAAGGGTAGAAATCATATCAGCAAAGGGATCATAGAAAAATTTTTCAACTTCTATACCAAAATTCTCCAGTTTCTGAAAAAGGTAATAGACCTCCCAGTTAAAATTCGTTAACTTTCTATTTTTCCAGCCGACCTTAATACTTAAAGGAGTATCGATATAAGAAAACATTGAATGTGCATCAATATACCTGTTTTTATTCAGTGCGTTCATTAAATTGATAACCGATACATCAGGAGAAAACTCACCGTAGATTTCACCTAATCCCGGTATAGACCTTGACAGACTTGCATACGGATAGAACTTGGAAAATTTATTTTCCAGACCGTTGTTAATATTATTGACATTAAATACGTTTGTCCCGATTTTAAGGCGGAATATTCTCTTTATATTACTTTCTATTTCAAAGTTTGCTCTGAACAAATCAATCTTATCATTTTGTTCATTTCTGTTTAAGAATTCACCGTCATAATAAACTTCACCCTTTATTATTGAATTTCCTGCTATCTTTTTAATCAAAAACCTTCCGTTTAGTCCCTTTTCCGAGACTTCTCTGAAGTCATTCACCTTTCCAGCCCTCGCCCCGGCTTCTATGCCTATATCCCATGAAGCCCAGCCCCTGAAGTTTGTCTGGTATCTTCCGCTGAGAAACTTTGCAATTCTTTCAACATCAGTAAAATCAGGGTTTTGAGCTCCATAAAATTTATGCATACCTTGTGAATAATTAAGATTAAAATTCCCCGTTATCCCCTCTGTAAATCTATGAAAATCGTTGAAATTCAAACCCCCGAAATACATATCGGCATTTTCCCGAAAGCCGCTCGTTCTCCTGAAATCTCCATTAATCAAAATATTATCCTTATCATAATCCCTTTGAAGCTGTGTTCCGATATTAAGTTCATTATATTTTCCGTATGTCAGATAAAATAGATTTCCTTTCTCAAACAGCGGTATATTTATTGTTTTTGTATATTTATCTCCAGCTCCTTCAAACGGTCTTTTTATTTTAGGTTCCGGAACATCTTTAATCTTTTCTTCTTTGCTTTTCACAGCAGCAGGATTTTCTTCCAGTTTCTTTTCTCCGGGCTCCAGTTTTATCTCCTCTTTGCCGATTATTATATATTCTTTCATATCAATTATCGGGAGCGTTTTTTCCGGTTCCTGTTTTTCTTCTTGTTTTGTTTCTATTCTTTGAGGGGCAGGAATAATCTTTTTTTCAGTTTTTGTTGTATCCTGAGAAAAAGAACTTTCAAAGATAAAAACAACTGCAACTAAGGAAAAAATAATAAGCTTTTTCATATTTTTCACTTTTATATCTAACTTGAAAGTTATTGTTAGTAATAATAAGCTTTTAGCTGTCATTTTAGAAAGCGAATGAATAATTATAATACATCGAATCTTATATAAGTAAAGTATTTTCATTGCTAACGGCTAATAACTGACAGCTATTTCCTAATATTGTCTATCTTCTCTTGGGCAATCAGGCCGGCATCATCATCCTTATGTTTTTTCAGTACCTCTTCGTATAACTTCACCGCTTCCGCCGATTCGCCGAGATCTTCAAGACATTCTCCTGCTTTCAATAGAGAATCAGTTACCCAATTGTCGTAAGCAGGATAAACATATTTTACTTTTAAAAACTCCTGATATGCCTCACGTAAAGAGCCTTCAAACTTTTTTACTTCCCCTATATGAAACTGTGCCTCGGCTGCGAGCTCATCTATTCTCCTGTTTATTACATCATTAAAAAGTTTCAAAGCCTCATCATAATTATTTTCGCCGACGTAAATAATTCCCAATGCGTTCCTGCATTTATCAGCGATGAGACTCTCTGAATTTCGTGCGATTGTTTCAGAGAATACTTCTCTGGCTTTTACAGGAGCATCCATATTTTTATAAACCATTCCCTCTTCGTACAGTGCTTCAATTATTGATTCAGAATCCGGATATTGTGATTTAAGGTTTTGGTAGGAAATAAGTGCAGCAGAATAATCTTCTATCTCGGAATATATCTTTCCAATTCTCAACAGTGATTCTGGAGCAAGTGAATGTCGTGAATATCTTTCTGCAACTCTTGTATATGATTTTATTGCAAGGTCTTTTTGGTCAAGTTCCTCCTGAGACCTTCCTATCCAGTAATATGAGTCCGGCACGAGTTCACTTTCAGTAAAATTGCTTACTAACATCCGGTATTCGTTTACTGCCTGCTCAAATTGTTTCTCACCAAAGTAATAGTCTGCTTTCTTTTTTTGAAGTTCAACATTAAGTTTATTGTTCGGGTATCTTGATATAAAATCTTCTAAATTTTTCAAAGCTTCATCAGGTTTTCCCAGTTGCCTGTAACAGTAAAATATCCCGCTTGTTGCATCGCCGACGAGATTGCTTTCAGAAAAATTCTCTAATATTCGCTGGTATGAATC
>JAUVVT010000401.1 GCA_030604505.1 bacterium
TGCTAATTTCTCTATACGCTTTTACAAATACTTCCTGTGAAATATCTTCTGCATCTTCTTTTGATGATACCATCCGGTTTACAAACGTCAATATCCCGGCGCTGTATTCTTTCACCAGCCGGGTAAATGCTGTTATATCACCATTCTGCGAACGACGAACTAATTCATTTTCTGCAAATCCTTTTTTATCTATGTCCATCTTTTATTTTAGACTGTTTGAACATTGATTTTGTTTCAAAATAAAATTTATAAATAAATAAAATATTTTTTTAAAAAAAATTTAAATAAAGTGAAACATTTTTTCCATGTAACCTGTCTAACAGAATAGAAAACAAAAATAATATAAACAGTTTTAGTAAGGAGGTATATTATGTTGGTAGGTATATTAGTTCCGCTTGGATGTTTTGCCATGGTCGTGCTCGTTATATGGCTTGGCGTCAGGTCAAATATTCGCGAACGTGAAATGGTTAACAAGGAAAGGATGGCTTTAATCGAAAAAGGAATATATGATTTTCCAAGGGAAAAGGCAAGGATTAATCTTCATAGATATCTGTTGTGGGGATTCATACTTTTTGGATTAGGAATTGCACTGCTTATAGGTTCTTTTGTAATCAATGATGAAGATATTATTATCCCCGGGCTAATCTTTTCATTCCCCGGGCTGGGGATGCTATTGTTTTACAAAATTCAGTCCAAAAAGGAAAAGGAGAAAGAGGAAAAAATAAGCGAAAATTCAGAGGCAGCGAATATAAGTGAGTAAGAAAGGCGAATACAGGTATTCGCCCCTACGGGAGAAAATGGGATTTATGGGTAAAAAGAATTAATAATTTAGTTTAAAACCGAAATAGAATGACCGTTTTGGTGTTCCGAATCCGAGGACGTCTTCGTAATCCTGATTTGTGAGGTTTTCTATTCTGCCGAAAATTTGAGCAGATTTTGTGATATTGTGAGAAGCGGTCAGGTTTATTTTTGTATATTCCTTGAGCGTTATTCTTTGGGGGGGCAAGATTGAATAATCCATATCATCCCGCTTTCCCACAAACAGAAAATTCAGATTGAAATTAAGTTCTTTGAAAAAATAATTGGCTGTTATTCCTGCCGTATTTTTTGCACGCCGGAGGAGTTTTTCTTTTGCTGCCTTGTCATCAGTGTTTAAATGGGTGTAATATAATTTAAGATACAGGTTTTTCAGAGGTCTGGCGGCTGTTTCTATTTCTATTCCATTTGTAGAGGCACTTCCGAGATTTACATATTTGAACAAATTGCTCTCAAAGTCGATTAAATTGCTGAAGTCATTATAGAAATATTCTGCGGAAAACGAAACTATGTCTTTATAGAGATACTGCTCGAATCCGATATCGAAGCTTTTTACTTTTTCGGGTTTGAGGGCTTCATCCCCGTATTGTGAATAGAGCTGATATAATGACGGTGCTTTGAAACCGGTTGCAATACTTGCCCTGAGTTTTGTGTTTGACCTGCCGATGAAATATACCGGTGCAATGTGAAAGGTTGCAGATGAACCGTATTTGTTATGCCTGTCAAAGCGTATCCCCAATGTAGGCAGAAAACTGTTATTAATATTCATATTGTCGTGAAGATAGAGCGCTAAGATGTCTGCCTCATTACTCGGGAAGACAGCTTCATACGGTCCCCAGGTGCTTTCGGAATAATATCGCGAGTCTCCTTTTTCTTTTTCATATTCCAGCCCGAATGCAAGTGTGTTCATTTCATTTGCAAAGACATTGTTCTGGAAATCGAATTTATATAATCTGCTGTTGTAATTGCTTTCAATAAAGTCGTCGGGATGGTCGATGTCTTTTTCATTCAAGTAATCTCGTTTATTGTTCATAAATGAAAACGAATAAATCTGGGTCCATTTTTTGCTAAATGTATCAATGCTGAGCTGGTTCTTGAGATAGAATTGTTTTCCTCTTGTAGTGTAGTTGGGGTCATCACCGAATGTTCCCCCCGTGTTATCCAGGTCTGTTTTTGTGTTTATGTAATGGAACATAAGATTAAATGATGAAATTTTTGAGAGATTGATTTCTGTTTTTCCGGAGAGACTTGTGGAGCCATAACCGTCTTTTTCTTGATTGCCGTATTTTTCTCCTGCCGCCGAAAATCCTTTGGTATCGAGTCTTGACAGTGATAAATTATAATTAAAGTTATTATAAGCCGCACTTGTTTGTATATTTTCTTTGTATGTACCGTATGAACCGGATTCTCCTGATATTAGGAAAGACGGTTTTTTTATACCTTTTTTACTTATGATGTTTATAACGCCTCCTATTGCATCGGAACCGTAGAGTGTGCTCTGTGGGCCTTTTATTATTTCGATTCTTTCAATTGCATCGGGGAGGAGATGAGCAAAATCGAATGACCTTCCGGGCGATATTGGGTCGTTCATCTCAATGCCGTCTATCATTACAAGTGTGTGGCCGGACTTTGCTCCTCTCATAAAGAGCGAAGTCGGCTGTCCGGTTCCTCCGTTTTGTGTAACATTCAGTCCGGGAATGTTTCTTAATATGTCCGATACCGATATTTTTTTCAGGTTTTCTAATTCTGAAGAGGAGATTACAGAAACAGAGCGCCCGATTGAACGCTGGGGCATCTCTATACGGGTGGCAGTTATAACCAGTTCGTCGCCGCTGTATACCGGCATTTCGTTTTCCTGCTGGGAAAAAAGCGGTATGGGTAAAAGTATTGTCAGTAATAGAGTAATATACTTTTTCATCTTTATCTCCTTTGTTTTTTAGCTGTTAGCCAATAGGGAATAGGGTATCGAATGATTTAAGGTTATTTTTTATTGGCAAATCGTAAATGTTAGATTGGTTTTTTATTTTAATTTGCATAAAAAAAATCCCCAGACTTTAACAGTCTGGGGATTTCCCTTTTTTATCCTCAAACATTTGTTATCCCTGCCGAGAGGGAATTATGCAATAGGCAGGTCTTCTGACTCCCGGATCGTCCTACTAACCGCAGCCTTCCCATCCCCCCTACTTTCTTTGAAA
>JAUVVT010000225.1 GCA_030604505.1 bacterium
GCTGGAAATGAGGGGGTTGTTTCTGAAACCGGTGAAGATTCCGAGAGTTTTGGTCTGGCTCCTCCACAAATGAAACTATATCTTATGACAAAAGATGGAAAAAAAGACAGTCTTCTTATAGGGCACAAAAATCCGATTGGGAATGCGATTTTTGCCCAGAGAAATCCTGATAGCGAGATATTCCTGACGAATTATATGATGTCAACATATATGAAAAAAAGCCTGTTTGAATTCAGGGAAAAAAAGCTGCTTGAAATTGATAAGAATGATGTTAACCGTATTATTCTAACATATCCAAATAGGACTTTTGAACTAAAGAAAGTGGCATTTAAGGAATGGGAGATACAAAAACCGATTGAATATCCAGCTGAGTTACCTGTGATTACGGCAATTTTGGATAAATTTGATGAAGCCAAAATTAAAAAATTCATCGACGAAAAACATAAAAATCTCGGGAAATATGGACTGAGTAAACCAATGGTAAAACTTGACCTCTTTTTTGAAAGGGATGCTTCAAAAAAGAGCTTAATGATTGGTTCAAAGGTAAGCAAAGAGGACAAGGGCAGTGACGGGGAAGAATTGCATTATGCAAAAAATGAAGTCTATGACCCTGTAATAGGAATAGAAAAATCAATAGTCGATGTATTAGTTACAGATCTGTTTAATTTAAGAAATAAAATGGTCGTGAGTTTTTTAAGAGAAGATGTCAGAAAAATAGTGCTTGATTATAAAGATAACCATTTTGTTTGTGTTAAAGATTCGTCAAATAAGTGGTTTTTGGGTGAAGATATGAGTGTCCAGGCAAATCAGGAAAAAGCAGAAGATATAATAACAAAGGCCCGCAGTATCAGGGCTTTGAGATTTATTGATTATAATAAAAATAAGTTATCACAATACGGATTTACAAGGCCGCAGATGGAAGTTATATTCAAAGATAAAGATAATAAGGAAATTGAAAGTTTGGCATTCGGAAAAATAACAGGAGACAAAATATATTTAATTAACAAAACAAAAAAATTAATGTTTTTAGTCGATTCCGATGAATTTTATGAATTAGAATTCAAAGAATCAGAATTAAAAGAAAATAAAGAAACTTCATAAATGTGATTGGAGTTCGGAGGAAAGTAAATGATTGTTCGAAAAGAGATGGAAATAGGCGGTAGAAATCTAATAATTGAAACAGGTCGTGTTGCAAATCAGGCGCATGGTGCGGTTTGGGTGCAATATGAAGGAACAGTAGTCATAGTTACGGCTGTTGCTTCCACAGAGAAAATTGAAAATTGTGAATTTATCCCCCTTATGGTGGATTACAGGGAGAAGGCTTATGCTGCAGGCAAAATCCCGGGGGGATTTTTTAAACGCGAGGGGAGACCTGCTGATAGAGAAATTCTGAGTGCACGTTTAATCGACAGACCAATTCGTCCTCTCGTTTCAAAAGAATTCCCTTATGAAAGCCAGATTATGGCTTCAGTCCTATCTTCAGACGGCGAAACAGAAGCGGACATTTTAGGTATTATTGGAGCGTCCGCTGCCATAAACATCTCAGACATTCCCTTTAACGGACCAATCGGAGCAGTCAGATTGGGAAGGATAGATGGGAAAATTATTGTAAATCCCACATTTTCAGAGATAGACCAGAGCGATTTAGAAATTGTAATGGCAGGAACTGAAAGTAATATAATTATGGTAGAGGGAGAAGCTAAGGAAATCTCGGAAGAAGAAATGATTGAAGCTCTTAAATATGGTCATGAGGAAATTAAGAAGCTTATCCCGATTCAAAATGAACTGCGTGAAATATGCGGAAAAGAAAAAAGACCGCTTGAGAATAATCATATAGATGAAAATTTTTATCATAAAATTAAAGAATCATCTATTGAAAATATAAAAGAACTTTTAAAAGATAAAGACAAGCTCGAGCGGAAAAAGGCGCATAAAGAAATATTGGAAAATCTTGAAAAAGAGTTCCAGGAAGATATTGAAAATAGTAATGGGATAAGTAAGTATGATATAAAATCTGTCATCGAGGAATTAGAGCGGGAGGAGATGCGAAGGATAATAACTGAAAAAGAGATAAGGATTGACGGAAGAGGTTTAAATGATATAAGAGAAATAAACTGTGAAATAGGGGTACTCCCTCGGACTCATGGTTCTGCAATTTTCACCCGCGGTCAGACTCAATCTATCTGTGTCACTACATTAGGAACAAAAGTCGATGAGCAAAAAATAGAAACCCTTGAGGGAGAATCATGGAAAAGTTATATGCTTCATTACAATTTTCCGCCTTTCTCTGTCGGCGAGGTTAGGTTCATTCGTGGACCCGGCAGAAGAGAAATCGGACACGGATTCCTTGCTGAACGGGCTCTTAAACCGGTAATGCCAACAGAAGAGGATTTCCCATATACTATAAGATTGGTTTCGGACATCCTTGAATCAAACGGCTCTTCATCGATGGCAACCGTTTGTGCCGGTTCACTTTGTCTTATGGATGCCGGGGTTCCTATTAAAGAAGCTGTAGCCGGGATTGCTATGGGCTTGATTAAAGAAGGTGATAAGGTTTCAATACTAACAGATATCCTTGGCGATGAAGACCATCTGGGAGATATGGATTTTAAAGTTACAGGAACGAGAAAGGGTATTACAGCATTTCAAATGGATGTAAAAATTGAAGGCGTAACTTATGATATTTTAAGAACCGCCCTAAGTAGAGCAAACGAAGGCATGAACCATATCCTTGATATTATGGAAAAAACCATTTCAAAACCAAAAGAAAAAATCTCACCTTATGCTCCGAAGATTATAACATTCAAGATAGATGTATCGGATATAGGTGCTGTGATTGGACCGGGTGGAAAGGTAATCCGCGAAATTCAAGAAAAGACAGGCGTTTCAATTAGTATTGAAGATGATGGTTCTATTTTTATTTCTGCCCCCGAAGAAAATATGGGAAACAAAGCTCACGATATGATTAAAGGTATACTTGAAGTCCCCGAAGTTGGAAATATTTATGACGGAACCGTTAAAAAAATTACACCTTTTGGAGCGTTCGTTGAAATAATTCCGGGAAAAGAAGGATTGCTTCACATTTCTGAAATTGAGAATTATAGAATTAACAAGGTCGAAGACGTTTTGAAAATCGGTGATAGTGTAAAAGTTAAATTAATCAAAATTGACCCGCAAGGGAAACTTGATTTGAGTAGAAAAACTTTGCTAAAAAGATAATATTTATGAATGTATATAATAAAACAATTCTTGATAATGGTATTCCGGTTATCTCTGAAAATATTCCCTTCACAAAATCTGCCTGTTTGGGAGTATGGATTAAAATAGGTTCAAGATATGAAAATTTAGGAAATAACGGTATTTCCCATTTTACGGAGCATATGGTTTTCAAGGGCTCAAAAAATAGAACTTCTTTTGAAATCGCTAAGTCCCTTGAATCGGTTGGCGGCAGCCTTAATGCATTCACCGGAAAAGAATTTACCTGCTATTTTGCTCATGTCCTGAGTAAAGACCTTCCTTTGGCGATGGATATAGTCTCTGATATAATTGTAAATCCACTTTTTGATAGGTCTGATATTGATAATGAAAGAAATATAATAATTGAAGAAATAAACAGTATTCACGACACACCGGAAGATCTCATCCATGAACATTTTCAAGAAAATATTTTTTATAAACATCCGTTAGGCTATTCTGTATTAGGAAAATCGAAAAATATAGAGAGTTTTAGCAAAAAAATTATCAAAGATTTTTGGAAGAAAACTTATACTCCGAATAGAATGGTAATATCTGTTTCCGGCAATATTGAGCATAAAAATGTTATTAAACTTGTCGAAAGGTACCTGTCTGTTCATAATGGAAATAGTACTGTAAGGAGTAAAAGAAAGATTGAGAAAGGAGGTAATAAAACAACTAAAATTGAGAAAAATATAAAACAGGCTCATATTTGTCTTGGGAATCTGGGTATTTCATACTGCGAAAAGGAAAAATATGTTCTAATGATATTGATTACCCTTCTTGGTGGTGGGATGAGCTCAAGACTTTTCCAGACGATAAGAGAGAAATATGCTTTAGCGTATTCTGTTTATTCTTTTGCAGAATTTTTATCTGATTCAGGAATATATGGAGTTTATATGGGAACAGATAAAGATAAAATCGAAAAAGCAATTGATTTAGTTAAAAAGGAATTTAAGAAACTACAAAATAAAAAAATATCAACAATAGAAATTAATCGAATTAAATCCCAATTAACGGGAAACCTTATACTCGGATTAGAAAATGTTTCAAGCAGAATGACAAGACTTGCTAAGATGGAGTTATATCTTGAAAAATATTATAGCCTTGAAGATGTCATAAAGGAAATTTATGCCGTGACTCCGGAACAGGTGCTTGCACTCAGTAATAAAATTTTAGGAAAAAATGATATAAAAACAATAATTTTAAAACCTTATGTTCAATAAACAGGCGTATTTATGATAGTAGGGATTTTAAAAGAAATTAAGCCGGATGAAAATAGAGTTTCATTACTTCCTACAGGAGTGGAAATTTTGTCACGTAATGGGAACAAGGTATTGGTAGAAAAGGATGCCGGGATAGGCAGTGGTTTTCCTAACGAACTTTATGAAAAATATGGTGCCGAAATTATTGATTCAGCAGAAGAAATTTATAAACAGGCAGAATTGATACTCAAAGTTAAAAAATCCCCTACTGGAAGAATATTCTTTAATTCAAAAAATAATAACCAAAGAAATGTTAAAAAAAATGAAACCCGGTTCTGTAATTGTTGATGTCTCAATAGACCAGGGCGGTTGTTTTGAAA
>JAUVVT010000072.1 GCA_030604505.1 bacterium
AAACCACAGAGACCACAAGGGGATACTCTGCCTGTCCTGTGGGTGTTCTCTATGGTTAAATTTTGACATTACTTCTATGAACATAAGGAGGTTTTATGAATTATGATAAAAAAATAACAAAGAGAGAATTCTTAAAAAGAGTGACTGCTTTAGGCGGTATGTTTTCCTTTTCCGGAATGGAAACGAATGTTTTGGATGCATTAAGCAAAAACGATAACGTAAAGCAGTCTGAATTACCACCAATGCCAATGGTTCAGTTTGACAAGTATAAAATCTCAAAGCTTGTCATCGGGAGCAATCCGCTGCAGGGAATTTCCCACCACTCAATGGAGATGAATAATATAATGCTGGAATACTGTTCGGACGAGAATATATTAGAAATATTCCGTCTTAGTGAGAAGTCGGGTATAAACACATGGCAGTCACACGGAACAGAACATTTTATGGAGCTTTTGGATGCCCATAGAGAACAGGATGGAGGATTGAAATGGATTGCATCATCATCTGTAAGAATGGTTGAAGATTTTCCTGAAAATCTTAGAATGCTTATGTCGCGAAAACCGATTGCTTTTTACAACTGGGGGGAATCAACAGATTTCTATTGGAGAGAGGGAAAAATTGATAAGGTTAAAGAACCACTTAAAATGATAAGGGATGAGGGTGTTCTCGTAGGATTATGCAGCCACAATCACAAGGTATTGGAATATGCCGAAGAGAAGAATTGGGACGTCGATTTTTATATGGCATGTTTTTATAATCCCAATAAAAAGCGTGATGAGGGAATAAGTGAATATTACGGAGATGAAGATAGAGAATCAATGTGCAAATTTATCCGCCGGACGGAAAAATTCTGCTTGGGATATAAAATCCTTGCCGCAAGCAGAAATTCGAAAACGCCCGAAGATGCCAGGAATGCATTCGAATATGCATTAAAAAATATCAAAAAGAACGATGCTATTATTGTGGGTATGTTTTTACCATACCACGTAAGAGATAATACGAGATATGTCAAAGAAATCTGGCACGAAATGAATCCGCTTTAATATTTTTATTCAGGTATTATAGACTTTTGAAATAAATTTCAGTTAAGTTTTTGAAGCGTATTATTTCCATATTTATTTGGGCGGCGGGTTAGAGGTGTTCCCTCGTAGCTTTCTATGACGACTTCTAAGACATATAAAACTTTGCAGCCTTCTTCTATATGCCCGCCTATTGCACGGGAAGTATCTGATACTGATATATGCAGGTGCGGTACTCCGTCGGCAATAATACCCTGTAATGATAATAGTTCAAGCGGTGCTTTTATGGTTTCCTTTTTTTGTACAGAGGGGAAGCCTGTTGTAATCACCCAGTGCATACAGCATTCGCTCAAAGTCCCTATGCCTAAGGTAACCGCTCCGTCCTTGATATTTTCTCTTTTGATCAATTCGTTTATGCTCTCAAGCAGCAGGTCACCAGGTTCCAGGCGAAGCCGATAGACCTCTTTTATTTTTGCCCCGGGAAAATATTTCTGGCTTATATCAGTTGACGGGACTTCATTTTTTGCCATCACAGATATAACAGGTTTTGGCGACAGCAACAAATAAAGCATTACGAACGCTGAAAAACTTAGCAGGTAAACATAGATTCTGGTTTTTTTCCGGATATTCATAAAGATTGCCTCTCTTTTTTAGGTAGTTATATTTGATTAATTTTCTATTTGAATATTTGTAATTTCTTGTCTTAAATTTTTACCTTAAGCAACTATCTTAATTTAAATATTTTAATGACAAACAATCAGTTAAAAAGTTAAAAAATTTCCCGTTTACAACATTTAACATTTTTTTTATTGCGATGTTCCCTGACCTTTCTTATAATATAAACATATTATATCAAGTAAACAAATAGAGATATTATAATAAATTGATTGATTTTAAACAAAAACTTGATTAATTTAGATAATATTAGAGAATATATTTTTTGATAAAAAATACGCAGATTAAACTATGGACGAAATCAAACAATATCGCGAAAGACTTTTTGAGCTTCTTGCAGAGAGGTCGCTTTCATTCGGTCATTTTGTCTTGACATCGGGTAAAACGAGTGATTACTATTTTGACTGCAAAAAGGTTACAAGATATTCCGAGGGAAAGTTTTTCATAGGGAATGTATTTTTTCATGAAATACAAAAAATTGACCCGGAAATCGACGGGATTGGGGGTCTCACTATGGGTGCAGACCCAATATGTGATGCCGTAAGTCTTATAAGTTATATGAAAGAACATCCTATTGAAACCATAATCGTAAGGAAAGAACCCAAAAAACATGGTACAAAAAAAGATATTGAAGGAAACATTGAAGACATTTCAAAAGTTATAGTAATAGATGATGTTATTACAACCGGGGGTTCTACGCTGAAGGCAATCGATGTCATTTCAGATTATAAAAACATTGAAATTGCCGGTGTTATGGTTTTAGTAGATAGAGAAGAGGGCGGAAGAGAAAATATTGAAAAAAGAGGATTTAAAGTAGTATCCTTATTTAAAAAATCTGAGCTTATCGATTATGCGAAAAATAAAAAATCTTAAAATAATATACCCATAAATCTTAACCCATTGAGTTTTTTTGACGATAGATAATAAAAAAGGAGATAATTGATATATGCAAGATACAGAATCAGCTCAGTTTAAAAATTTAGAAGACTCTGGAGATGAAGTTAGCAAAAAAGATACAACAGCTATACTTGGCGATGTATATCTTCCTGTTTCTATAGAACTTTCGAGAACACGTCTTCTCATTAAAGAAATACTGGAACTCGAGAAGGGTGCGATTGTTGAATTTGAGAAATTGGCTGGTGAAACTGTTGACTTGCTGGTAAATGATAAAAAATTTGCCGAAGGTGAAGTAGTAGTAATTGATGAACATTTCGGAATAAGGATTACAAATATTGTTTCAACATTACAAGTAGAGCTCGAAACAAGGTAAGGCATTATAAATTGAAAATAAAAAAGGGATATTTTCATATCCCTTTTTTTGTTTTCAGGTCGAATCATTAAATCCGTCATCAAATTCTATATGCACCTCGTTTGAACTTACAGCTGAAGAGATTCTTTCTTTTAAATGTCTTTTTATATAATTCCTGCTTTTTGGAAGAAGGAGTAAAAATCCTGCAATATCTGTTAATATTCCCGGCGTAATCAAAAAACCTCCGGCTAAAACTATCAAAACACCGTCTAATAATTCCTCTGAAGGTATTATGCCTTTACTCAGATTTTCTCTGATTTTAAAGATTGTTATCAATCCCTGAAGCTTTGTAAGATAAGCACCGACAGCACCGGTAAAAACAATCAGCAGGATTGTCGGCAGGGTTCCAATTACCTTTCCAATATCTATAAGTATCCATATCTCAATTATAGGAACGGTTATAAAGAGGATTAGGAGTTTGAAAAACATTATTTCTAATTAGTCTACGGATTTTACGAATTAATAAAAAATATAGACAGCTGTTTAATTTTTCATTTTAAAATCCGCATAATCTATTTATAATTAATCTTTATCTATCCGTGCAATTTGTTTAACCTATGAATTATTTAATATCTTTAATATTGAGCTGTATAGTTTTCTTTCCACCCCAATTATTTTCATTTATATGAAAAACCATATCCGGATTTTTATCTTTATTTACAAGTCGGTTTTTTAATTTCCCCAACCCAAATCCTATAGCATCAAAAACTATGTATTGGTCTCTTACTCTAAATTTAAGATGATTATTATTCAATACTCTCGGCTCACCGACAACCTGAAGATTTCTTGATGCAAAAAGTGGTTTTTCGTTAACCGGAACATAAGGTTCCAGATACTTTAACATCCTGATAATCTCATCATTTATATCATCGAGGACAATATATCCGTCTATTTTCAACTTTGGAATTAGAATATCGAGAGATAATTTTTTACTTGCTATTTCCTCAAACTGATTGACAAACCTTTCTATATTTTCTTTTTTTATAGTCATTCCGGCGGCGAGTTTGTGCCCGCCAAATTCAATCATATATTCTGAACACTCTTTCAGAGCGGAATATATATCAAATTCAGGTATTGACCGTGCTGAGCCCTTTCCAATACCATCAATTATAGAAAGCATTATGGTAGGTCTGTAATATCTTTCCATTATTCTCGATGCACATATTCCGATAACACCCGGATGCCAGTCTTCCTTCGCAAGAACAATTGTATAATCATTCTCGGGTTTAAATTTTTTATTCACAATAGATAAAGCTTCTTTCAGGATGTTATTATCAATTGACTGTCTTTTTCTGTTTTGTGTTTCCAGAACGTAAGCAATATTCAAAGCTTTGTTTACGTCATCAGTTATAAGCAAGTCAACACAGCTGTTAGCGGTATCCAGCCTGCCTGCAGCATTTATCCTTGGAGCAATCCCGTATATAATATTCCAGGTACTGATTTCCCCTCTAGCCAAGCCGGCAGCATCTATAAGTGTTTTTATCCCGAGTGAAGGGGACGAATTTATTTTTTCAAGCCCCTTTTTTACAATAAGTTTATTTTCATGCAACATAGGGACGACATCTGCGATTGTTCCGACTGCAACAATATCTATTAAATCATCCGCATATGAAGGGTCTAAATCGGCTTTTTTCACAATGCCCTGAATCAATTTAAACACGACCCCGACACCGGCAAGTTCTTTGAAGGGATAATTATCATCTGTTTGTTTGGGATTTAATATTGCTAAAGCTTCGGGCAGTGATTCTAAGGGTTCGTGATGGTCGGAAATTATAAAATCGACATTGTTTTCTTTTGCAAATGAGACTTCTTTATGTCCGGTTATACCGCAATCTACTGAAATAATAAGACTTGCGCCTCTTGAAACTCCTTCCTTAATCCCGTCTATTGAAAGTCCATAGCCTTCTTTTTCTCTGTCAGGAATATAATAGGATACATCTCTACCTAATTTCTTTAAAAATATTGATAATACAGCAGTTGATGTTACGCCGTCAACATCATAATCTCCATATATAAGAATTTTCTCTTTTCTTTCTACAGCTAATAATACTCTATCTACTGCGGCATCCATCCCTTTCATAAGAAATGGGTCATTCATAAAATTTTCCGTCGGCTTAAAAAATGTAAGAGCTTTCTGATAATTATCTATCCCTCTTTGTAATAAAAGGGTGGCAATTATTTCAGGCACCTGAAGTTCAAGGGCAAAGCTCTTTGCCCTTTCAGGGTCAATATCCTTTCTGAATACCCACCGGACGTCCATAACAAAAAACTTTCTCGTTAATAAAAATATTTATAAAAAAACCACCCAAAGGTGGTTTTAAATATATATTTTAATTTAATAAAATTAGTCATTGAAATCAATCCTTTTTTTATCTTCTTGGAAAGAATGTTAGACCAAATTTTAGTGAATAACTTGACCAGTCTTCTTTATTTAATTCTAAAATCTTCTGGTATCTCCAGTCAAAACTTACTGTTCCGCTGAGATTTTTTGCGATAGGAACCGAAATTGTACTTTTATAGTCATAAACAGGCTGCTTATTATATGTTATATTTCTTGGTGTTATGACCTTGAAATTCTGGTTTAGAGTGAGTTTTGAAATTTTTCTTTTGTTACTCAGATTAACTGTTGCAACATCATATTTATAAACCTCTTTTTTTGTAATTTCACCCCATTTATATCCGTAACCGACACCAATTTTTAAATCAAGCGGTAAATTTTTTCCTATTCCCACAGACAAAACCTTCCAAGTAATCTTTGTCGGTATATCGGTCGAAAAATAATATTCAGCAAAAGGTTTATTTTCGTAAAAATTAGATATAGAGAATTTATAGTTAAATTCAAACCTCTGTTTTTTTAGTTTCATTTTCCCATCGTCATCTTCCTGACCAAATATATCAAAAGAAATCAGCAGGTTATCTTCAAAACCTTCCCATTCTTTTTCTGAAATAATTCTGAAAGAATTAGCCCTTGTATTATCTGTTAATACGAATGTTTCATTTATCTTAATATTCCTTTTTTTCAATTCTTTAAGAATAGGAGCTTTTTTTACAGGTCCGGGTATTTTTTTCAATTCTAATTCTTTGCTGAATTTAGAATTTATCTTTTTCGTATATTCAATCGAAAAGTTTTTGTAATCACTTAACTTATAAGCTTTATAACCTAAATTATTTATATTGTTTTTTATAAATTTAACCTCATTAACTTTCTCACTATTGTTCTGCTGGGATTTGATATCATCCAGAGCAAAACTATAATTATAAAATGTTAATATTGTCAAAAATACTAATAATTTGGTTAGTTTTCCCCGACACATTTTTGCTCACTCCCCATTTAAGGTTGATAATAATATTGGTTTAATGTTAGTTTTATTAATGAATTACAAATATGATTGCAAATGGCAGTAAAATTCATTAAAATTATCTTTTACTTATAATATTGCAATAATCGTGCTAAAGTTTTGGATTTTTATTAAAGAAATTAAAGGAAAGACTAAAGATTGTCGATTAGATGAATTGATAAAAAATACTTTGAAAAGATGTAAGAACAGAACAGTGTTCTGTTCTTACATTATCGATAAGTTTTTAGGTTAGACAAATTGTTTGTCTTTAAAATTTAGTATTATAAAATCAGATAATTTTCTTAATTATTTATCTTTCGTAAACTACCTTTCCGCCGACCATTGTCATTTCAACCTTGATATCCTTTATATTATCTACCGGACAGGTTAAAATATCATCGGATAAAATAACCATATCGGCAAGTTTTCCTTCTTCAATCGAACCCTTTATATTTTCTTCAAAAGATGCTAATGCATTATTAATGGTATACATTCTCAGGGCTTCTTCTCTTGAGATTTTTTCTTTTATATTTATAATACTTCCCCTCTCCGTTTTTCTTGTGATGACAGACCACATAGAAAGGAAGGGATTATACGGATTTGTAGATGTATTCGGGTCAAATTGAATCATGTGGTCAGAGCCACCGTTGACTATAACTCCTTCATTAAAAAGTGACTTGTAAGGATGAAATGCCTTGATTCGCTGTTCACCAAGGATATATTTCATAACATCGGCATCTTTATAGAACCATGCCGGCTGAGCATCGGCATAGACACCCAGCCTTTTCATTCTCTTAATCGATTCAGGAGTAAAAAAATTGCCGTGGATTATGGAAAATCTCCGTCCCTTAATTGACTTAAGCTTATCTACTTCTTCGTAGGCATCAAGCATAATGTCGGCTCCTCCTCCTCCGGTAGTATGTGCGGTAAACTTCCATCCGAGTTCACTGGCAATAGAAACGACCGGTACTAACTGTTCTTTTGTAACCAGTAGAACTCCGCGGTATGAGGGGTCTGTAATTCCATATACCTCCTCTGCCCTGTCGGGATATTTTTTTGCCCACGGTTCTCTCAGGTAAGCCGTACCTGTAAGTATACCCCCGTCCATATGCCATTTCAAAGCCCCGACTCGAACCCACTCATTTCCGAATCCTGTATAAAATCCCAG
>JAUVVT010000066.1 GCA_030604505.1 bacterium
AAATTAATAGCGAAAAGAGAAAGGGAAAATAGGCTTCTTGCCATCAAGCAAGAAAATTTGAAGAAAGAAAAGGAAAGGATAAAAAATAATAGAGAGCTGTATTCAGCCGAATTAAAAAAGAAAGAAGCATCCCAGAGGAAACTCTTGAATATGTTTTCAAATCTGGCGAAAACCAGACCTGAAGTTCCAATACTGCCGCCTCCAAAGGGTGCTGAATTTGCAGCTCTTAAAGGAAGGTTGATATGGCCCGTGAGGGGAAGAATTATCTCACATTATGGGATGAGTTATAATAAAGAATTGAAGACCCGGAAAAATAATCTTGGGATCGACATCAAAGCGCCGCTTGGAAGTGATGTTTATTGTGTAGGGTACGGGATGGTACGAGAACCCTTGTGGCTGCCAGGATATGGTCCGATTCTGATAATTGAACATGATGAGGGTTATATTACATCTTATGCTCATCTGTCGGAGATACTCGTCGAGTTAAACGAGATAGTTACTGCAGGGCAGGTGATAGGAAGGGTGGGGGATGTAGAATCCTTTGAAGGGCCTAAATTGAATTTCCAATTATGGAGAGGGGGTACAAATCTAAATCCCGAAATGTGGCTTAGCAAAAGGAGGATTACTGCGGTGGTGAATTAAAAATTTATTATAAAAAATTATCTGAATCGCTGATGGCTTTTGATTGAATGATTAATATGATGTAATAAATTATGGTTGTCTTTAATACTATTGGATGGTTAATTATTTTAACATTATAATTAAGAATATTATAAGATATTAAAAGGAAAAAGATTATGGATAATAGTTTTTCACGGCGAACATTTTTAAGGAATTCGATGGCATCTATTGCAGCACTCAGCTTGTTATCGAGCTACAAAACTCGAGATAAAACAGTTCAAGAGAAGAGACCCAATATAGTTTATATTATGGCTGATGACCTTTGTTATAGAGATATTGGCTGTTACGGACAGGAGATGATAAAAACACCCAATATAGACAAGATAGCCAAAGAAGGTACGCGCTTTACCAATTGTTACGCTGGCAGTACAGTCTGTGCACCGTCGCGGTGCTGTCTTATGACGGGGATGCATACCGGTCACGCGAGGGTGCGAAATAATAGTTCCAAAGAATTTGGAAGGGTTCCTTTGCTTCCTGAGGATGTTACTATAGCTGAAATTCTAAAAGGAGCGGGATATACTACCGGTATGTTCGGGAAATGGGGGCTTGGCGAAGCTGAAACGACTGGTATTCCCAATAAAAAAGGTTTTGATACGTGGTTCGGATATTTGAATCAGCATCACGCTCACAACTATTATCCGAGTATTCTCTGGAATAATAAAAAATTGTTCTTCCCGGAAGGTGAATATTCGCATGATATAATTGCACGAGAGGCACTGAAGTTTCTCAAAACAAATAAAGATAAACCGTTTTTTATGTATGTTCCATTTACGATTCCTCATCAAAGACACGAAGTACCAAGCGATGAACCGTATTCGAATAAACCCTGGTCCCAGTTGGATAAAAATTATGCTGCGATGATAACGAGAATGGATAATGATATTGGAAAGATTGTGGCTCTGCTGAAAGAATTTGGTCTGGAAGAGAATACAATTGTGTTTTTTTGCAGTGATAACGGTTCTACGAAAGGCGAACGTCCTACATTCTTTAACAGCAAGGGCCCGTTTCGGGGAGGGAAAGGCGACCTGTATGAAGGTGGTATGCGTGTGCCTATGATTGTTCGCTGGCCCGGGATAGTCAAGGCAGGAGTTGTAAGCGAGCAGATATGGGCGTTTTGGGATTTTCTTCCAACTGCCTGTGAAATTGCAGGGATAGAAACACCAAAAGGAATAGATGGGATTTCTATGCTGCCTGCAATTCTTGGCAATGAACAAAAGGAACATGAATATCTTTACTGGGAACACGGGACTAAACAGGCTGTTCGTCTGGGTGATTGGAAAGGCATACGGTCGGCACATAATAAACCAATTGAGCTTTATAACCTCAAGACAGATTTAGGAGAAACGAACAATATTGCAGATAAGTATCCGGATATTGTGAAAAAGATTGATGAGATTATGAGAACAGACCGGTTTGATTCGAAAGAGTTTCCCATTTAGACTTATTAAAAGATATCATTTCACATCCATTACCATCTCTGTATATTCTCCGATATAGGTATTGTTCATAGTTATATCGGCGCAGATAATTTCGCGTTTTACATTCTTTCCGGGTTTAACTTTTATGGCAAATGGAATCAAATCAGTTGATTTTGCAGAGATTTTATAAGTTTTTGTCTGCTGGCTACAGATAATATTTTCCGAATATTTTAATGTAACAGTGAATTCAGAAGGAAAATCGAGATGATTGGTGACTTCGACATTTGCTTTAAATTCCTCATCTGGCTTAACCACCGCTCTATATGGATAAAACCGTATCCACTTGTGGTCCATACCCATATTTGCATCCGGCTGATCAATGATTTCTCTATATAATACAGTTAGCTCTTTTGCCCAATCCCTGTACATTTCAAGTTCCTGACGTGTAACGGAAAATGGGAAATAATGTGATGGGACAATCACATCTGTCTTTAGGTCGATAAGGTCTTGTGATATCTTCAAATATCCATGGTCTTCCTTCAGAAAATATCTGTTTCTCGGAATAATTGGACTGTTCATAGGACGTACGCCGTCTGCAGGATGCCAAATGTTATCCCCGCTAAAAACATATCGCTTCCCTTCATCCTCAACCATCAAACCCTGATGATATATCGTCTGCCCTGGCATATAAAAGAAATAGAGTTTAAGCCCTTCCCATTCAATTGTCTCTCCATCTTTAATCACCCTGTCGGCTTTTATAGGAAATGGTATTAAACACGGCAGATTATGCTTTACAGGATTTTCAAAAACATCCAGCATCTCCTCAAATATCCATATTTCCGTCTCAATCGTCTTTTCATTATTATTCAAGCGATACAAAAGCTCCGGGGTGCGGATTATATGGTCATCATGATAATGGCTGTAGGTTATCGCATCGATACTTTTAATATTATACTTTTTTATGAACTCAGGGATCTTTGCTCTGCTGTCAATATATCCGAAATCGTATATAATAGCTCTTCCATTGTCGGAAACCAGGGCATAAGATGTAGAACCCAGATATACAATATGTTTTGAGACACTGAATATATCCTCACTTGTTCTCCGTTTGCGGTTTGGAGTTACCATTTTTATCAATCTTTTAAATTTTTCTTCCAGCTTTTCAATTGCGGATATTGGATTATTCATAGGTTTTCCGTGTGAAGGAAGAAGAATAGAAGGATTCTCATTTTTTATCTTTTTAAAGGATTCCAAGGATGCGTTCATCCCCGAAGTATACCCGCCGTAGCCCCAGTGAAGGTCATAGTAATTCGTTACCTTTCCCGGCGCTGAAATCAAGTCGTTGCTGAAAACAGCAGTTTTCCCATCAATATTTATAACATAAGATACAGCGCCATCGGTATGACCGGGGGTTTGTAGAACCTTCATTAAGTAATTCCCAATGTTTATTATATCACCATCTTTTACTGTTTTTGCTGCTTTAATATTTTTTCGGACAGAATGAAAATGCGAACGCAGATTATAATTAATATAAATATGAGCATTTTCCCAGAATTTTTCAGCTTCTGAGATAAGCTGTTTTTCATCGTCAGGAATATATATATCGAAATCTTTATTTCCGATTTCAGAAAGTCCCTGGATTTGATCTCTGTGATGATGAGTGACCAGTACGCTCTTAATCCGTTTTATTCCAACTTTAGATAAGAATTTTAATATCTTCCCAGAACCGAAATCAATAAGTATCCCTTCATCGTTATCCTTTAATAGATAGACATTACAGCAGTCTTCATATACATAAAGGTTATTGGATATTTTCGTTAATTTGTCATTACAATCTTGACAGCTTGCAAAAATATGTGAACTAAAAAAAATGAAACAAAGGATAATTGCTAAAATTTTCTTCATTGTGATTTCTCCATTTTATTAAATATGATATATTTTCTATTGTTGCATTTTGGGATAATTTGGAGAATAGAGCATTCTTTCAGGTCGTGGAGCCAGATTACCGTTTACAATAAAAGGTTCACCCCGTTCGGCAAGATGCTCTATCATGCGGTCGCGCCATTCGTGAACCTTGTTCCGATTCTTTGGCTCTCGTGCTAAATTATGCAGTTCGCCTGGATCTTCTTTCAGGTCGAGGAGCTGTTCTTCGCCGTTTGATGCATGATAAATATACTTATAATGCCCATCTGTTAGAGCATTCCAGTGATTTGAAGGGTTGTAGCATACATCGTGCTCCAAATCTATAACCTCTCGCCAATTGTCACTCTTTCCACGAATTAAACTTAGGATACTTTTTCCATCCAAGTGTTTGGGAATTGGACAATCCGCGGCATCAAGGAAGGTAGGAAGGATATCCCGGAGTTCAACGAGATGATTCATTGTCAAACCACGTTTAACCTGCATATTCATCGGCGGTCGCACGATAAAGGGAATCCTCGCAGAGCTCTCGTAGGCATAAGACTTTCGCCAGAGATGGTGGTCGCCGGTCATATCCCCATGGTCAGTAGTAAAAAGGATTAATGTATTATCAATGAATCTTTTCTTTTCAAGAGTTTGAAGTATTCTGCCAATTTGCTCGTCGATAAAGGATACGGAACCATAATAACCCCGCCGAGACCTGCGCACCTGTTCTATCCCGAGGTCACCATGCCAGAGGTTATATTTTTCTGGCTGTGCTGGGACATATTTATCAGCCCAGTCCCCGATATACGGCGACGGCATTTCGTCTTCGCAATATGCTTCCATAAACCGTTTCGGAGGATCATAAGGACTGTGAGGTCGGGCGAACGATACCTTCATAAAAAACGGCTCCGACTTATTATAGCTGTTGATGTAATCAATAGCGACCTGCGCCGTCCAATATGTAGGATGGAGTTCTTCAGGAGGAACATATATTCGTGCCCTATAATCGTTCCAACCGATACCGGTAACGTTATATTCCATCCCTTTAGGTGCGTGTTTTCGAAACCACGCTCTGTAATCGCTTTCAAAACCTTCTGTTTGCACACGGCTTGATTCATCAAGGATTGTTTTATGGAATCCGTGACTGTGGCGCTGGGGAAACCAGTGCATTTTCCCAATTCCTATTGTTTGATATCCTGCTTCACGGATAGCCCGTGGGAGCTCAACGGAATAGCGGTACGCAACACGTCCGTAGCCGAGCATTCCGTGATGCCACGGAGAAAGACCGGTCAAAATAGCCGAACGTGCGGGCGTGCATGTCGGCGTACAGCTATATGCGCTGGAAAAATGAACACCCTCTGCTGCAATCCTGTCAAGATTTGGCGTTTTAATAATACTATTGCCATCACAACCAATGCAATCACCACGATGTTGGTCTGTCATGATGAAAAGGATATTGGGTTTTTTGAGCTTTTTAAATTCGCCCGAGTTTAAAGATAAACCTGATAACGCCATTGCTGCAGCACTTCCACCCAGCCTAAGAAAGTCTCGTCTTGTTGTAGACTTCATAAATTTTCCTTATTTTTTTATTTAAATTAATATTTGTAATCTATATATTCGGCTTCTTTTAGTATCTCAATATATTTTGCAACTTCTTCTAAATAGGGTTTGTTAAATTCAGCTTCCATAAGATTAGCGATATCAAAAACACTTCGCTTATCATCGACAAAGTTAAAGACTTCTTCATATTCAGCGCTCCATGGTCTAAAGGATTTATACGAGGGTTTTGCAAATACGTCCTCAAGTATTTTGTCTCTCGATACGATTTTCACTGGAATAATCTTATTAAGCTTTTCTTCTTCCTCGCTTAGAATATATTTTTTCTCAGTTATTTTATATAATTTACATAAATATCTATAATGATTTTGAATATATCTTATTGTATTTTTCTTATCACTTCTAAAATTTTCTACCGTTCTATCAATATAGTCATTAATATCATCTCTGCCTTCGGAAAAAACTTTGGATGAGTGGATTGCTTTTACTTCTCTACTGTATGCCTCATTAATTATGAAATTGCCTTTATATAAAGTTTTTGGCAGGTCTTCAGGTTTTGCATTGTTCAGCATTGTTGTAACTCTATTAATTTCGACTGATATGTTTTCTTTGGATAGTGCATAAACTTCGGAGTTTATTTTTATAACATCATCAGGTACTGCGCATCCAATTATCAGTCCGCCGTATAAGCCAATAAACACAGCCCTTTTTAGCATTGTTGGATCAGTCTTATCAGGAAGGTCAGTTGACGAATGATAAAAATTATCGGGCCAGCACCCCAAAAATAATGTCGGTATTTTAAGATATGAATCATTCAAAACTAATTGGTCTGTTCCCGATTCGTAAGGTACAAAGCGATAATAGAAGTGGTCTTTTGTGCCGCTTACCGCAACAAGCCGGGTTTCAAGGCTCAAAGTCAGTTCCCCTGTGTGGCGAAACACTGCATTGATATAACTTGGTAATGAGTGTGGTGTCTGACGAGTCCTAAAAATGGAATTGCATAGTCTGAGATTTTCCCCGACCATATCCATATTCACTCCACCGATTAATTTGGCTATTTCGTCTGGATACTTTTTAAAATAGGCAGCTGTGCCTGTTACTTCTGGAATCCACAAAAATCTAATACTTCTTCTGAGGGATGGGATTTTGTTTTCTTTTTGAAGTTTAATTATTGCTCTTCCGATTTCGAGAATTGCGGCTGAGCCGCTGATATTATCATTTGCGCCCTGCTTCGGGGTCTGGTCGAAAATATGAGCAAGGAAAATGATTTCCTGGTCTGTTTCACCATTGCCCGGTATAATAGCAGTGGGAACCTCGAGCTTTTTAGGATAATAATTTACTTTAACGTCAGCATGTAAGGTTACTTTACCTTGTTTCAGATATTGCTTAAGCTCATATCCCTGCCGTTTTGTGAGCTTAAAGGCAAACGATTTTGCCTTTTCTCCTTTTTTAACACGTCTCAGAGGATTCCAGTTTATCTGGTCAGGGTGGTCAATGGCAGCAGGGGAATCATTATAAATAACCATTCCTGTGGCTCCTTTTTTCAAAACGGCGATACGATGTAATTCTGTTGCGGGGCCTGTTGCCAGGATTATCTTTCCCTTCACATCTTTTCTTTCGTAATCCTTTTCAGATGTCCCGACTCCGACATCGACCAATTCAGCGGTCAGGTCGGCGTTTTGACTCCCGATTGCAAGACTGGCGGTTAATTCATCATAATCGCATATCTTTTTCCTTTCGGGTTCAACCATCCAAAGTTCAGCTTTCTCACCGTCCCACTCTTTAGCAGACAGCATCCATTTCTCGACATGCGCCTCAGAATAACCATACGCCTTGAGCATTTTTAGTGTATATTCGCTTTCTCTGAACAATCCTGTATATTCATCTGCAGTTCTGTTCCTTTCATAGGGAGTAAGCATTATTGTGTTATGAAGAGCTTTTTCTCCCGATATTTCGTTTATTATATTATTGATAATTTCATCTGAAAAGAAAGGGCTTATCTGTGCCTGCAAAATAGAAGGCAGTATTGAAAAGATAACTATTATAAAAAAGATATTTTTCAACTTCATTGTTTTCTCTCGATTATTGTTTATTAAACTTTTATAAAAATTCTTCTCTTGTACATCCAGTAAAAGACCAGCCATTTTGCAAACAATACTGTGAGATAAGTAAAA
>JAUVVT010000312.1 GCA_030604505.1 bacterium
CCGGAAAGCAGTGCACTGACCGGTGTCGGCGCCTCTGCATGAGCATCCGGACGCCATGCATGAAAAGGAACAAGTCCTGCTTTCGTTCCAAAACCTGCAACCATAAAAGCAACCGCTAAAAGTGCTATATTTGCAGGAATAAAACTTGCTATTTTACCCACCTCTGTTAATAACAGTGCATGACTCCCTTCCGGTAAATGCGGAACCGCAGCAGAAAACATCAAAACTATACCAAATAAAGATAAAGTTATTCCTACTACAACAAGAAGTACATATTTATAGCCTGCCTCAAGAGATGCACGCTTTCTATAAAAAGCAACAAGAAGCGCAGTAGCTAATGTCGTTCCTTCCATCGCAACATAAAGCATTATCATATGATTCGTGGTAACCGTCCACATCATCGTACCGGTAAAAAGAAGTATTAATGAATAATATAAAGTTATTCTCTTATCACTGATAATCCCGCGCTCTTTCTCTTTATTCAAATACTTTACTGATTGTATCAATATCAAAATAACAAAAACACTGATAAGAAGTATCATAAAAGCTGACAATCCGTCAATAAAAAATGCATTATTTGCCGATGTAAGGGTTTGACCTTGAAGTACCTTTGAGGAAATTATTACAGCAATTATTAAAGTTATAGTCTGAAATAATAATGTTATTACTTCTCTGATATACTTATAAGAAATATTCCTGAACAGAATTACAAACACAATTCCGACGATCGGGATAGTAAAAAGAATTATGGGTAAATATGATTCAACCATGACAATTCCTTATTTATTCCTAAATACTGAATAAACAATTATAAATTTATAAAATTTTAAAACTCCTGTTATGTATGTTGGTGTTGCCGCCAACAAACATTTAAAACCTAAAAATTACAAGCTCAATACTTTAATTCAGATAATTTGGTTGTATCCGTTGAGCCAAAAACCTCGTATATTGTCCTGCTGAGATAAAGCAAAATAAATACTACCGCTGTTACATTCGTCAAAATCCCTATCATCGTTGTTTCAGACAGATTAGGAACCAGACTCAATAAAACAAGGTGTATACCGTTTTCAAGCAGTGCAAGACCAATTACAGTCTTAACAGCATCTTTCCTTGTACCCAGAGTATATAATCCGAGCAAAAATATGGTAAATGCTGAGGCAAGCAGTGAACGTATCGGTTCCTGAGTCGATGCTTCCGTCGGTGCAAGAAAATCAATCACCCCCTGAAACAGATTGAAGAAAACAAGCGATATAACAGCAATTATAAAAACAGACACCGCAAAACCGATAAACGGCCTGTACTCAATTCTGGGAACCCTTTTCACATAATGCCAGATTATCAAAGGAATAATTATCACTTTTGTTATAAAACACGTCAAACCCCAGAGATAAAGAGATGGATTCTCCATAATAAAAGCATACGAAATTATTATAGAAAAAAGAAATATCGAATGAATCAGATAAAAAATTGTGGCTGTCCTTAAATTTCTCGTCTCGATTGCAAGAAGTGAAGTCAACAATATTGCCATACTCAAAGTTATTAATATATTACCGTGCATATCTAAAAATCTCCAATAAAATAAAAAATAATTATGCTGTCTTTATTTCTACTTTCTCCTTAGCTTCTCTCGGCATAGACTCCCCTATAAAATTCCTTCCTTCCCTCATTCTTTTTGTCGGAATCTTATCAATCATATTATCTGTATCAAAGCACCTCCCGCACATCTGGCAGGTCGCCATATATATCTCCTGTTCAATCGTCAAATCATCCTTATCGTTTGTAACAGTCTCATACTCCTTGGTCATAACAATTGCATCTTCCGGACATACCTCTGCACACCTTCCGCAGTATGTGCACCTTTCAAGATGAAATACCATTCTTGTCTTTTCTCCATCGTCAAAAAATCTTATCAATCTTGCCGGACAAACATTCGCACATCCACCGCAGCCAATACATTTCCTTTGGTCTATCTCTATCTTTCCCCTAAAATCATCTTCCGGAATACGAGGCGCATACGGATACGGCAGCGTTACACGTAAATTACTGAAACAAATTATTGCTTCTTTTAACTTTGATTTAAACATCTTCCTGCCTGTTTTTTATTTAAAATATAAGAAATATTACACACCAACAAGAGCAAAAGCAAGACCCGCAAATGCAATAAATATTATTACACCAAAATACTTTATAGTCTGGTCGACTCTTAATCTCGGGTTCACAGAATGGACAACCGCAACAATCGAAACAAATACACCGATCTTTACAAGAACCATAATTATATTTAACAAAGCAAAATCAAAATGAGGCCACGGAAAAAATACAGAGAAAAATAACGATGCAAAAACCAAATTCTTTACATAATACGACCATTTAAAAAGAGCTAACTTTGGACCTGCCTGTTCTATAAAAGGTCCCCCCATAATCTCCGTCTCTGCCTCTACTATATCAAACGGCATTCTCGAAAGAGACCGCAGTATAGTAAGAAATAAAGCAGTACCGGCAACCATCATAGAAAAAGGCAGACCATTATCAATCTGCCATTGAGCAATACCGGAAAAAGATAAAGATTCAGATTTCACCGCAGCAGTTATTAAAGCAATTACAAATACGGGCTCAACAGTCAGAATCATCATCATTTCCCTTGATGAGCCGATTACACCATAAGGACTGCCAGAAGAAATTCCACTTATCAATACCATTAGTGCGCTGAATATCAAAATATAGCTGAAGACAATTATATCGCCGGACATACTAAGAGGCGCATCGATGCCGAACGGTATAAGTAGTGCTAACAATAATGTGCTTGAAAAACAAATCAACGGTGTATATTTAAATAAAATATTATCCGTATTTGTTACTTCTTCTTTTCCAAAAAGTTTTAATAAATCAAAATATGGCTGCAATAATGGCGGGCCTATCCGCGATTGAATTAAAGCAACTACCTTTCGGGCTATTCCTTCTAAAAGAGGAGACAAAAATATTGCAAGTATCAGATTAAATATACCTAACCCCAGAACTTTCACTATCATTCCTCCAATATATAATAATACAAAGTAACAAAAATCCTTTCATCCTTTAATAAATAAACTTTTTGTAACTCAAAACACTTGTACAATATTGTAATTTCATATTAACTAACAGCTAATAGCAAACAGCCAATAACCAGACTATTTAGTCTTAAATTTATTCCTTGAAAGTTCTTCCAATTCTTTCTTCGAATATACCTTAACCTCACCGGTCTTAACATCAACAGTCTCCATCCTTTCCGTACACGAAAAACAGGGATCCAAACTTCCAATATCGATGGGAACATCTGCAACAGTCTCATCTTTAATCATTATAGGAACTATCTGAAGATTCTGATATGTCGGCGCCCTTACCTTCCATCGGTACGGTCTGTTATCTTCACCGGTAATGACAAAATGATGAGCTTCACCCCTTGCAGCTTCTGTTGAAGATACACCAATCTTTCCAGGTGGTATCTCCTTATCAATCTTTGCCACAATCGGACCGTCCGGCATTTCCATTAGGCACTGTTTTATAATCGAGGTCGACTCAAGAGTCTCTTTGATTCTGACTATAGTCCTCGCAAGAATATCCTCGCCGGTTTCAACAATCTTATTCACCTCAACAAGGTCAATAGCAGCATAAGGATGGTCAACCCTTGTATCGATAGCATAACCGGAACCCCTCGCAGTAGGACCAAGAATTGAATATTGAATAGCATCTTTATTAGGAATTACCCCGACATTCTCAAGTCTCATCAACAGTGGAGTATCGGTCGCTATGGCATCAAAAACTGCCTTTGTTTCCTTATTAATCTTATCCATAACCTCAATAATCCCACCGTGC
>JAUVVT010000178.1 GCA_030604505.1 bacterium
CTGAGAGTGTAATTTGGTTATTTGTTTTTCTATTTTTTCTTCTGTTACTTCATCATTCCATACAGTTAAGGGGACACTCCGGAATTCAACCGGGGGGTCAGCAAAGTTTTTTCTTATTTCCTGAAAGGAATTTTTTTCTAAAGAAGGTTCCTTAGAACAAGAAATTAGCAGCAGGAATGCAATCGAAACAAAGCTTATAACTGATATGAATAAACATCTCATCTTTGTTTCCTCCTGTAATAAGATTTATTTGATGATTAATGTAAACTTTTTTAACATAAGAATAATTAAATGTAAAATCAAGATTGTAATTTAATATCAGTAAGAACTTCTATATTTTTTATCATTTCTTCTCAAAAACCGCACTTTTTGTGAGAATATTCTATCATTTTTTGATAAAAATGTATCAAAAATTATCATTTTAGCATATTTTTATCATTTTAAGAACTATTCATTATTTATTGTATTTTAAGTATTTATTAGTATTTTTTTGGTTCATTTTTTTATCAAAAATCAAGGTTTTTTTTTAGATTAAACGACAAAAAGTAAAAATTAAGCAATATAAGTCTATCAAAATATTGTCTTAACAGGATAAAGATATAATTAACAGCATAGAATTTAACAATAGTTATTATTATAAATAACTTTATTTAAATATAATAAAATTTATGGGCAATGTCAAGGAAAATATTAGTATATTTACGAATTTTGTTAATAGTTTTTATTTTTTACCTCTAAAATCCCGAAGATAAGGTAAAAAAAATATTAAAGGACAAGATATAACGAAAAAGTGTGAAAAAAGTAATGAAAGTTTCAGCTTTAACCAATAAATCTATAGTGAAGATTAAATTTTTAATATTATGTTTATATTACATTTATATAGTGCATACGCTAAAGTGCGGTTAAAGACTTCCTAATTATATTTATGCAGACAAAAGCAAATTAAGTTAAATTTAGTTAAATTTTTAATTATAAAATTACTTGCATATAAGCATTAAAATTATTACGTTTATCACATATATTTACTATCAATACATGAAAAACAGAAAGGAAGTTTGTGCGAAATGATTTAATTAAATGATTCTGGAAATGAGATTTCTTTTTTTTCATTTGGAGCATTTGGAGTATGAACATTCAGGTATTTTCACGGCGAAAATTTTTGTTGCCAAAAATTCGTTTCATCGTTTTCTTTGTTTCATTCTATTTGTATATTTGGTTACAAATAGATCCCAGTCTTATCTATCATGGTCATGGTATAATAATTTACTTTCCTGTTTTTTTCCAAGGCATGGATTTCTTTCAAGGATTCCTCGCATATCCGGGAGGATTAATAGAATATGTTTCTTCATTCCTCTCACAATTTTATTATTTTAGCCATATTGGCTCTCTGATAATTACTATTGTCGCTATGTTCATTTGCCTTGGAGCCGGAAAATTGCTCACAAGCTTCGGTAATACTCGTTTCCGTGCTGTACTTTATATTCCGGCAATATTATTACTTGTAATGTACAACCAGTACTTAAACTGTTTGACTACCTGTTTGGGGCTGTTGGTTTCGCTGTTCTTTCTATGGATTTATTTATTGACAGCTCAGCGGAGAGCAATTCTCAGATTAGTTGTTTTTCTGGTTTCTTCTGTTATTCTTTACTATACTGCAGGTGGAGTTTATCTCCTTTATGCTTTACTGTGCGGGATTTTCGAATTCCTGATTAAGCGAAAATATCTCATTGGTCTATTCTATATTTTTTTAGCAGTGTTAATACCATACATTCCATATATATACATTTTAGAAATAAGCATTCCCGATGCCTATGCTCGTATTTTGCCATTACATGCGGAAAGTTATTTGAGACCATCTATTGCTGCCTGGTCTATTTATTTTTTCTTTCCCCTCATAGCGCTCTGGATTCCACTCTGGGAACTGCTTATGAAGAAATTAGGCAAGCGTACAGATTTAGAGGAACAGTTAAAGTCTGAAACAGGCAGAACTCTGCAAGATGTAAATTTTCCCGATTATTATAGAATAAGTAAATTAAAATTTCTATATGAATCACTGGTGCTATTAGTCATAATCGTTAGTGTCGCTTTATTGTCGTTCAATAAGAATGAAAACATAAGGCTTCGAATAAATTATTTTTCTTACCATGAGATGTGGGAGCAGGTTTTAGAGGAGGCGAGGCGTCTTCCCATGGAGGATTACACCTTTTTAGTTACTCATGACGTTAACAAGGCACTTTATTACACAGGTCGCCTTCTCTATGACATGTTTTCTTATCCCCAGGATGTCAAGGCACTGCTTACTCTCAGTTTCTTTAATCCAAATGAACCCGCTTCCTTACTTGCAGATTTACCAAGACTCAGCGACACATATTTCCGGATTGGAATGGTTAATCCTGCGGAGCATGCTGCACATGATGCGGTGGAATTGATAGGTGAGCATCCGGCATTTCTAAGGCAACTGGTTCTTACTAATATTGTTAGGGGAAATACAGAAATAGCAAGAATTTACCTAAAGGCATTGAGTAAGGATTTGATTTTTAGGAAATGGGCAGAACGTTATCTGCACTATCTCGATATAGATTCATCGCTGTCCACAGACAATCTGATTCAGCATGTACGCTCTGTGATGTTGACTAAAGATTATGTTAAAGCTATTGACCTTGGTGAAATATTAGAAGACCTTCAGCATAATAAGAAAAATCATATGGCATTCGAATATATGATGGCTTATTATCTCTTAAGCTTTAAACTTGAAAAGATTGTTCAGAATATTCACCGTCTCGACGATTTTAAATATCCCGATATTCCACGTCATTATGAGGAAGCTATTATTATTTATATGAATATGACAGGTAAGAATGTGGTTCTACACGGCAGGATGATAAGTCAGAACACTGTTCAAAGGTTTCAGAGATTTGCATATCTCGTAGATCAATACAGTAACAACAGGAAAGCTGGTATTAAAGTGCTTGCAAGAAACTTTGGCGACAGCTATTTTTTATATCATTTTTTATTTTTAATCTCTGAAGGAGTACAATGAATAATCGCCGCAGAAACATGTTTTTTCTATTTGCTCTTGTGGTATTTTTAACAGGTGCGGTTTATTGCATAAAAAGTGATGAGCCGGTTGTTATTGAAAAATACATTACTGTTCAGCGGCTTCCCAATATCAAGCCTGATTACACCGGAACCGTCATTCCCCCCAACATAGCTCCTTTGAACTTTATGGTGGAAGAATCCGGTTCACATTATTATGTAAAGATACACTCGAAAAACGGTGAGGACATTAAAATTTTTTCTAAAACATCTAAAATCATTATTCCAATAGGTTCATGGAAAAAATTACTCAGAACTAACCGCAGCGAAAAACTCTATTTTGATATTTATGTAAAAGAAACAAATGACGTTTGGAAGCAATTCAACACAATTACAAACTTAATTGCAGATGCAGACATCGACGGATACCTCGTATACAGGCTTATCAATCCACTCTACAGCTTCTGGCGGAATATAAGTATTTGTCAGCGGAATATTCAGAACTATGATGAATCGGTTATTATAAGCAACAAATCTATTAACGGAGGTTGTGTCAACTGTCACACGTTTCTTAAAAACAGTCCTGATAATATGTTGATGCACATCCGGAGTTCTCTTGGACCTACAATGCTTATTGTAAGAAATGGTGTTATCACAAACATAAATTCACGAACATCCTTTGGCACAACGGCGATGGCTTATTCCTCCTGGCATCCGAGCGGCCGATTGATGGCATTTTCAGTTAATAAAGTACATCAATTCTTTCACACCGTCGGTCAAAAGATTCGTGACGTAGTCGACACCGATTCGGCAGTGGGCATATATTCTTTAGATTCCAACACTATAATTACCCCAGCAAGTCTTTCCAAGCCAGACCTTTTGGAAACATACCCATCATGGTCACCTGATGGACGGTATCTATATTTCTGCAGTGCTCCAATAACCTGGTCTGACAGGGATAAATTCCCGCCTGAAGGTTATAAAGAAATTCGATATGACCTGATGCGAATCAGTTATGAACCGGAAACCGGCACCTGGGGAGAACCGGAAACAATCCTTTCGGCAGAAGAAACAGGTTTGAGCATCACTCAGCCAAAGGTTTCTCCTGATGGGCGTTTTATTCTTTTCTGTATGGCTGAATACGGATGCTTTCCAATCTATCAGCCGAGCAGCGACCTTTATATGATGAACCTGAAAAACGGTCAGTACAAACGGCTGTCGATTAATAGTGATAAATGTGATTCCTGGCATTGCTGGTCAAGCAGCGGCCGTTGGATTGTTTTCAGCAGTAAAAGACTTGCTTATTCATTCGCTAAACCTTACTTTAGTTATATAAACATGAACGGAGAGGCAAGTAAGCCAATACTTCTTCCACAGAAAGACCCGACATTCTATGACTCATTCCTCAAGACATATAACGTGCCGGAGTTCATCACTCAGCCTGTTCAAGTGAAAAGAAGAGTGTTTGAAATGGCAATTAGCTCACCTCAAAATATCATAGGAATCGGCCCTGTGACTTCTGCCACATCTCCCGCATCTTCCTCACCGGAACCATACCAACAGAAGAATAGATGACCATAGAAATTCCCACACACACACAAATGATTCTGTTTTACTTACGTTTTTTGCTGCACCGCAAGAATCTTTGTGAAAGCCCAAAGTTGCTGAAACAGTGTAATTTCCGAGAGAATTGGGTTTTTTTTATTATTCATCTGAAGTCACTACTGTCCGGTTAAATTTTGTTAATAGAAAGCCAATTGAGTATTTTTAATTTTGATAGATTTACAATGTTCATATTTAAAGCTGAGAGTTTCTAATAAGCTGACGTTTTCCATGAGTAGTTCTTTGATAATACGTGCTAATTCCTGCATACTGTAAGTATATTTTGTCTGGAACTTGATGAAACTGAGCAATAGGTAGTAAATCATAGCGACCCAGATTTGTGTCATGACGGCATTATACGAAGTTCCCAGAAACGTTTTGATTTTCAGGTTCTGTTTGATCCATTTGAAGAACAGCTCGATTTCCCATCGGGCTTTATACAGGTCTGCAATAGTCTTTGCAGCAAGGGTACAGTTATTTGTCAGGAATACGAGTTCTTTGTCGGTCTCCTTGTCATAATAGGTGATCATGCGCAGTGTATTGGGATATTCCTGCTGTGTATAAAACCCGGTCAGTTGAATAAGCTCATCAGCGATGATGCTTGTTTTTTTGAGAGTTTTATGCTGTCCGAGAACTTTGTAATCGATGTTCCGTTTTGCCCGTGTGACGAAAAATACTTTTTGCTGTGTGAGTGAATACAG
>JAUVVT010000205.1 GCA_030604505.1 bacterium
ATAATATGATTACTCCTGTTTATAAAGCTTATATAAATTCTGCCGTGAAATTGGGATTGACAGATGACAGTGAAGGATTTGATTTTAATATTGACGACAAATATTTAAACAAGGCAGATGCTTTATTAAAAGATATAAACAGCAAAAAATTCCTTACTGCAGTGTGCCCCGGTTCCGGTCACAAAAATAAAAGCTGGACTGTTGAAGGATTTTCAGAAGTAGGTAAATTTCTGGTTTCTCGATTTAATTCGGAAATATTAATTATTGGTGACCAACAGGATTTTCCTGACGGTGAAATAATAAAGGAAAATATTGGTGATGGGGCTCATAATTTTTGCGGCAGACTATCCATTATGGAATCAGCTGCAGTAATTTCAAAATGTGAGCTCGTAATAGCAAACGATGCGGGACCAATGCACATCGCTGAGGCACTAAATAAAAAACTGGCCGCTATCTTTGGTCCTACTGTTGAAGAATTTGGATATTTTCCGGTAAATACAAATTCGGTTGTTGTTCAAAAGGTATGTTTCTGCAGACCCTGTTCAAATAACGGCTGGAAAAAATGTCATAAAAAGGAAATCGAGTGTATTGAAGACATTACACCTGAAAATGTAACAAACGCATGTTTAAATCTGATTAATAATTCAACTGAAATTAAAAGTAAAAAAGAATATGTCTCGATAACTTAATGAAAGTATAAAAGATTATGATGAAAAATTAATGGATAAAATAATGCAAAGAGTTTGGTTCTTTTTATATAGATATATAATTTCTCCTATTATTCACTTTGCTGTTATAATTTTCGCAAACTTTGACAGTAAAATGAAAAATGGATTAAAAGAGAGAAAAAATCTTTTTAAGAAATTAGAAGATTTCACAAAAGATTTAACAGACAATAAGAAGATTATCCTTTTTCACTGCGTTTCAATGGGTGAACTCTTGCAGGCAAAACCCCTTGCCAAAAAAATAAAGGAAAGATTCCCGGACGTAAAAACTGTTGTCTCATTCATTTCACCTTCCGGTTATGACAATTTAAAAAGCTCATCAGGGTTTGATTTTAAAACATATCTTTCTATTGATAGATACAGATCTGCGAAAAAATTTTTTTCACTATTAAAACCATCGTTATGGATAATTGTAAAACACGATATCTGGCCCGCTCACCTTAAAGCTGCTTCGGAAAATAATATTCCAATAATTCTTATTGATGCCAATCTTCCCGAAACCACAAAAAGGATTCGTCCAGTAATAAGTTCATTTTTCAAATCGTTTTATAGATACATTAATCTGGTTATGCCTGTTTCGAAGAACGATGCGGAAAGATTTCTGAAGGTCTATCCATATAAGGAAAAGATAATCCCGACCGGTGATACGAGATATGACCAGGTTTTCGCCAGCAGCCAGATTGCTAAAGAGAAAGAGATAAAATACCTCTCTTTTTATAAAGACAAAGAAGTTTTTATTGCGGGAAGTGTCTGGAAAGAGGATTCGCAACACATTATACCGGCGCTGCCGGAACTGCTTGGTGAAAACGATGGTCTTTATGTAATAATGGTTCCCCATGAGCCAAGCAAAAGTCAGCTTTCTTATCTTGAGGAGGAACTTAATAAGCTGAAATTAAATTATAATAAATATACTGAACTGAAAGATTTTCCTTCAGAAAGGATTTTGATTATAGACAGTGTGGGCATTCTTGCAAGTATTTATAAATATTCGTACATTACTTATGTAGGCGGAAGTTTTACTACAGGTGTTCACAATGTTATGGAACCTGCGATTTTTAAAAATCCCGTATTGTTTGGTCCGAAACATAATAACTCATTCGAAGCACTTGAAATGATAAAAAGGGGCGGAGCATTCCCGATTAACAATAAGGACGATATATATTCTTTGGTTTCAAACTTTGTAAAGGAACCTCAAAAAAGAGAGAAATCGGGCAAAATAGCCGCTTCTGTTGTTATAGAAAATCTCGGCGCTACAGATAAAATTATGAATCATTTAGAGACCTACTTTCTTTAAAAAGAAAGTAGGCTCCGCCATAGGCGGAAAAAAAACTTTCAATTAAATTTTTCCTCGCACGGGGAAAAATTTATAATGAGTTTAAGGGAAAGGTTAAAAATTTTGTTAGATGATAAATTTTCCGAAGATTATTCAGATTGAGACAAATATTCTCTGTAATGGTGGCTGCGATTTTTGCCCGCAGAAAGATGCTATCAGAGAAACTAAGATTATGCCGAATGAAATCTGGCAAAAAATCGTAGATGAGAGCCGCGGCAAGGAAATAATATACCGCCCTTTTATGGTAAACGAACCCCTTACGGATAAAAGACTGTCCGAAATCATCCGATATATAAAACAAGATGAGACTGCAAAGGTCGAGCTGAATTCTAACGGCGGGCTGTTGACGGAAGAATGGGGGGTTGAATTAATTGAAGCCGGTGTAGATATTATCAGATTCAGCGTCGATGGATTTTCGAAGGACTCTTACAGAAAATCGGGAAGAGGAGATGATTACGAACAGATTTTTGAAAATATTAACAACTTTATCGAACTGAAAAAAAGAATGAAAAGCGATGTTATTATATTTGCGCGTATGATAGATATGGATATAAATAAAAACGAACAAAAAGATTTTCTAGAATACTGGGAACAGAGGGCTGATAATGCAGTTATTGTTCCTTTATATCAATGGCCCTGGACAGGTCAGGAAAAACCGGTAATGAAACCCTGTCCCAAGATAAGAGAAGAAATGTTTTTTATGACCGATGGTACGGCTGTTCTCTGCTGTTGGGATAACCTTAAAAAGGGTGCAACCGGAAATATTAATGAGGCAACGGTTGAAGAAATCTGGAACGGGGAACTAAACACAAAATATCGGGGTTTATTAAATGAGGGAAAAAGAGACGAAATCCCTCTCTGTTCAAAATGCGACGGATATGAACATTATGATTTTTCTAATTGGAAAGGATATTAAGAGATTTACGATTTACGAATGGCGATTTACGAAAATTAAGTAGTATTGTTCGTTCCTTCTCCAGAAAAACATATAAAATATACAAATCTAAAAGAGATTTTTGTTATGATAAGATATTCAAATATAAAAGTTATAATAACATTATTTTTAATTTTAATATCTGCCAATAACAAAAATTATTCCGCAGAGCCGGGCTTTGAATTTTTGCGGAACGAAGTCGGTGCAAGACCTGCCGCTCTTGCCGGTGCGTTTGTGGCAATTGAAGGAGACCTAAATTCAATTTTTTACAATCCGGCGGGAATAGCTTCAATAAATAATAAAACCGGCACCTTCACTTATATAAATCATCTTCTCGATATTAATGCAGGTGTACTTGGATATGCACAGCCGGTATTAAATAAGGGTGTGATTGGCATAGGAATTAATTATCTGAACTATGGTGATTTGGAAGGCAGAACTGAAGAGGGACTTGAAACAGGAACATTTGGAGCTTATGATTATGTATTGATCCTGAGTTATGCCGATGAAGTACTCAGTAATATAAAAACAGGATTAAGCATAAAGATAATAAATTCAAAGATTGAGAGTTATTCTGCCGGTGCATTTGCAATGGATGTGGGGATTTTGTATAAAATCCAAAAACATAACCTGAATATCGGTTTTAGTATTATAAACATAGGGAGTACGACAAAAGCATTCATCGAAACAAAAGAAAACCTGCCTTCACATATAAAAGGGGGAATTTCAAAAAAATTAGCACATCTTCCACTGTTGATAACCACAGAAATAAGAAGATTCAGCGGCGGCGATTTTCAATATTTAGGCGGTGGTGAAATCATATTTAATGATAAAATAAAGGGGCGTTTTGGATATAACAGCAATGGCACAGACCAGCACTTCGGCATAACCGATGATACATTCGCAGGATTTTCATTAGGACTCGGTTTTATATGGAATAGATTTAATTTTGATTATTCTTTATCATCACTGGGCGGAATCGGAAACCAGAACAGATTTACCATTACAAGAGAATTTTAAAACCGTTGAAACGGTCAGATAATTTTAATTTTTTATAATACCTTGATAATTCGAGGATTAATGATATTTTCTTAACTGGCAAACATACTATCAATTCATAAAATTGCAGCAAGACATAAATAATCAAATTTTCCACTAAAGAATTTTCATTTTGCGACGATATATAAGATACCATAATTATGTCTTTTTGAGAATCACTAAAGGTAAGTTTTATGGCAATAGGTGATTTTACACGCATAAGAACCAATATAGGTGCTTTTAATGCACTGAATGCATTAAAAAATATTAACCGCAAACTGGAAAAAACCCAGCTACGGCTCGCTACCGGGAAAAGAATAACTTCTGTATCAGATGATCCTGCCGGTTATGTTATTTCAACGAGGATAAATGCAAGGATAAGGGGTTTATCAGTTGCTGTGGATAATATCGGGACGGCTAAGAATATGCTTTCTATTGCAGAAGGAGGTCTGCAGAATATAAGCGATATTCTTATAACAATGAAAGAGAAGGTTACGCAGGCGGCAAGTGATACATTAGGTTCAGCGGAGAGAAATGCCATAAGGAATGAGCTCAATCAACTCACCGATGAAATCGGCGATATTGTTAATGAAACAAAGTTTAACCGGTTTACACTTTTAGATGGAACTTTCATTAATAAGAAAATTCAAACCGGAGCACGTCCGGGAAATACAATGACAATAAACTTATCCGATGGCAACTCACCGGGAGAGCTCAATGTATCATCTGTTTATGTATCAAACCTTGCAACCTCAGCTTCCGGCTCCAGACAGGCATTAGCTAATGTGGATTCTGCAATAGAAAAAGTATCCAATTCAATACAGAAAGTCGGTTCATATATATCGAGATTAACTATTAAAGAAAGTGTTCTGAATACTTCCATTATAAATAATGCGGCGGCAGTCAGTAGAATTGAGGATGCAGACCTTGCAAGAGAACAACTTAATGCCACAAAATATCAAATACTTCAAAGAAC
>JAUVVT010000098.1 GCA_030604505.1 bacterium
AGATGAAAAATATTTTGAATATAGGTACGTCCGTTTATATTTTTAGTGACTGGAGCGGAAATTTTTATCCCGTAGGTATTCACTAAGGTAAAATGCTTGATTACTATAGCAAATTTTTCGATAATGTCGAAATAAATTCTACTTATTACAGTATCCTTAATCGTTCTGTTTTTTACCACCTTTCAAATAAAACAAAGGATGACTTTGAATTTATAGTTAAGCTAAATCAGCAAACGACACATAAAAGGGAAAATGGTATTGATGCAGTGGATAAGATAAAAGAATCTGTTGCACCTTTGATAGAATCGGGAAAATTAAAAGGATTCCTTGCCCAATTCCCCTGGTCATTTAAAAATACCAATTCTGCCAAGGAATATTTGCTTTTAATAAAAGACAAATGCGGTCAAATTCCGCTCTTTGTTGAATTCCGAAACGACAGCTGGATAAAGGATGAGACCTATGACTATATGAAAGAAAATGAAATCGGATACTGCTGTGTCGATGAACCGAAACTCAAAGGGCTAATTCCACCACAAGATATCTCAACCACTGATATTGGCTATATACGTTTTCACGGCAGAAATACAAGAACATGGTGGGATTCATCAAAAGGTGACAGATACGATTATCTTTACAAGGAAGAAGAACTCTCTGAATGGCTTGAAAGAATCAGAGAAATAAGAAAGAATACAAAAAAGACTTATTTGTTTTTCAACAACTGTCACCAGGGACACGCTGTCAAAAATGCTAAAATGTTAATCGAAATGCTAAAAGGTCAGCTTGAAATATCTAACAATTAAATTAATTTTCTTAACTGTAGACACCTGACAAAACAGTATAATTTATTCTATTTTTCTTGTAAATTCGTGGCTAATATGTTTGATTTTTGATAAATTTCTATAAACTTTTAAAATTTTTATTATCTAAATATTATTTGGAGTACAATTGGAAAGAAAAGAAATCGAAAAAGTCTATAATCCAAAAAAGATAGAGGATAAATGGTATAAATACTGGCTCGAAGGGAATTATTTTCACGCAGAAGTAAATCTAAAAAAGAAACCGTTTACAATTGTCATACCACCGCCTAATGTCACAGGTGCCCTTCATATGGGACATGCGCTCCAGGGAACGCTGCAGGATACATTGATTAGATATTACCGAATAAATAATTACGAGTCTTTATGGATGCCCGGAACAGACCATGCCGGAATTGCCACACAGAACGTCGTAGAAAAAGAACTGGCAAAAAAGAATCTGAAAAAGGAAGACCTTGGCAGAGAAAAATTCCTTGAAGAAATGTGGGAATGGAAAGAAAAACATGGAAACATTATCCGTTCGCAGTGGGAAAAATTGGGGTGTTCATGTGATTGGGAAAGAGACAGGTTTACACTTGATGAAGGTCTCTCTAAAGCAGTAAAAGAGGTCTTTGTCAGACTTTATAAAAAAGGTCTAATATACAGAGGAGAATATATAGTAAACTGGTGTCCGAGATGTAGTACGGCAATTTCAGACCAAGAAGTAGATAAAGTCGATTCCAAAGGTCATCTGTGGTATATAAAATATCCCTTAAAAGATGAAAGTGTATATATCACTGTTGCTACGACAAGACCCGAAACAATGCTCGGCGATACCGCTGTGGCGGTTAATCCGGATGATGAAAGATTCAAAGTTTTAGTGGGTAAAAAGGTAATTCTTCCATTGGTGAATAGAGAAATTGAGATAATAGCTGATGAATTTGTTGACAAAGAATTTGGAACAGGAGCGGTAAAGGTTACTCCCGCTCATGATCCGAATGACTTTGATATTGGTATCAGAAAAAATCTTGAGCAGGTTGTTATTATGAATGAACATGCGGTTATGACAGAAGATGCAGGTAAGGATTACGCCGGAATGGATAGATTTGAATGCAGAAACAAAGTAATTCAGGACCTTAAAGAAACAGGACTTCTCGAAAAAATAGAAGATTATACTCATGCAGTAGGAAAATGTTCAAGATGCAAAACCATAATTGAACCGAGTCTCTCTATGCAGTGGTTTGTTAAAATGAAGCCGCTTGCAGAAAAAGCAATTGAAGGCGTTAAAAATAGTGACATAAAATTTTTTCCGAAAAAATGGAAAGAAGATTATTTTAACTGGATGGAAAATATTCGGGACTGGTGCATATCAAGACAGTTGTGGTGGGGGCACAGAATACCGGTTTGGTACTGTCAGGATTGTGATGAAATCTTGGTAAAAGTTGAAGAACCCGAATCCTGCGATAAATGTTCAGGAAAAAATCTTAAACAGGACGAAGATGTGCTCGATACATGGTTTTCATCCTGGCTCTGGCCATTCTCGACAATGGGCTGGCCCGATAATACTGAAGAGGTAAAATATTTTTATCCAACAACTGTTCTTGTCTCGGGTTACGATATTCTGTTTTTCTGGATTGCCCGGATGATTATGGCTGGATATGAATTTACAGGCAAAAAACCATATTCTTATATATACATCACCGGGATGATAAAGGATGAACTGGGGAGATGGATGAGTAAATCACTTGGGAACGGTATTGACCCACTTGAAATGATTGACCGGTACGGCGCAGATTCTGTAAGATATTCGCTCGTCGCTCTTGCTACCGAAGGACAGGATATTAAATTGGCTAAAACCAGATTTGAAATGGGAAGAAATTTTTCAAATAAAATCTGGAATGCTTTTAGATTCTTAATTACAAATAGAAGCGAGATTTCATCTTGTATACCGGAAAATAAAACTTTTCAGGAAGAACTTTCTGATAAATGGATTTTGTCAAGACTTGAAAAAACCACAGCAGCCGTTAAGGAATACTTTAAAGTATTTAAATTAAATGAAGCATTATATACTATATACAATTTTTTATGGCACGAATACTGTGATTGGTATATTGAGTTAATTAAAGAAAGACTTTATTCGGAAGATAAAGAAAGTGCTGCCGTATTATTAAATAGGATTGCAATACCGGTTTTTGAAAAGGCAATCTTTTTGCTTCATCCTTTTATGCCGTTTATTACAGAAGAAATATGGCAGAATTTCGCCTTGAATGATAAAAGAAAAAGTATTATGATTACAACCGAAGATGAAACATTATACGGAAAAGTCGATGAAAAGTCTGAAGAATCGATGAAGTTGATACAGGATATAATAACAGTTATAAGAAACATAAGAGGGGAGATGAATGTCCCGCCTGAAAAAAAAGCCGATGTGATAATTGTAATAGATGATGAAGAAAAAAAGGAACCCCTGAAAAAATATGAAAACTATTTTCAACGCCTTGCAAAAACTGCTGAAATAAAATTTGTCGAATCATATACTCATTCCGGAATTGCGGCTTCCGGCATTGTCAAAGGCATTGAAATTTATCTTCCCCTTGAAGAATTAATTGATGTCGAAATAGAAAAAAATAGACTGCAAAAAGAATTAGACCGCCTTCAGCAGCTCATTGAAAATGTAAATAAAAAATTGTCTAATGAGAAATTTGTAAAAAAAGCACCCCCTGAGGTCGTTGAAAAAGAACATAATAAAAAAGCTAATTATGAGCTATCTTTTGAAAAAATAAAAAATAACTTTAATATACTAATGGGTAAAAAAAATGATGCCTAATAAATGGTTTATTAATATAATAGTTCTAATGATATTTATTATTTCAAGTTTAATAAATGCAGAAGAACGCTCTAAAGTATCGATTACAATATATAAAAATAATCTTGCTGTTATAAAAGAAATAAGAAAATTTGATCTAAAAAAGGGAATATGTGAATTTAATATTTCCGACATTCCTGATAATATTGACCCCACTTCGATACTTGTAAGACCGGTTGAAAATATAAGAGATATCCAATTGCTCGAAAAGGAGTATAATTATAATGTGATAAATAGCAAGGATATTTTGGAAAATAATATCGGAAAAGATGCTGAAATTTCTGTTCAGGGCGATAAAGTTCTCAAGGGAAAATTGATGAAATCAACAGAAAGAGAGTTTATTATTAAAGATAATCTGGAAAATTTGATAATAATTGATAAAAATAAGGTTGTAAATATTGCCTTCCCATCGGAAAATGAGAATTTATTAACAAAACCTGTATTAAAATTTGTTGTCAATAGTGCTGTTGCAAAAAAGATTGAGTTTTCTATTTCATATTTTACAGAAAGTATTGGCTGGAAGGCAGCGTATCTTGCTTTCTTACAGGATGATGAGAAAGTAATGGAAATATTCCCCTTTGCGGTTATAAATAACGAAACAGGAATAAATTACAATAATTCGGAAATCAAATTGATTTCAGGTGAAATTAAAAGAGCCGGTCGGGAACCGATAATTGGTCCAAGAGCAATGGGGATGGGTTTAAGAAAAGAAGCAATCGCTACTGTCCCCAGGTTTGAAGAAAAAGAGATTTTCGAATATTATTCTTACACATTGGATAAAAAAACCGACCTTCTCAGAAAATGTATTAAAGATATTTTATTAATGCCTGCGAAGAAGGTAAATGTTTCAAAAAAATATATTTACGACGGCGCAAGAAATGGTGAGAAGGTATTGGTAAATTTTAATTTCAAGAATACAAAACCAGGCGGATTCGGTTCACCGCTACCTTCGGGAGATATTGGGATTTTTAAAACTGAAAATGATAATTTTCTTGTTCTTTTGGGACAGTATCATATAAATGCTGCACCTGTTGGTAAGGAAGTAAATCTTCAGGCTGGCGTTGCTTTTGATATAAAAGGTCAAAGAATACAAAAAGAAATAACGAAAATAAGCAGAACAGAAAGAGAAGAAGTATTTCAAATTACAATTAAAAATTCAAAAAATACAAAAGAAAACGTAACGGTTGTTGAACACCCGTACGGTGAATGGAAAATAATCGAAAGCAGCCATGAATACTTTAAAAAAGATGTTCAAAACTTAGAATTTAAACTGCAGGTAAATCCAAGTTCAGAAGAAACACTGATTTATAAAATAAGGTATAAATAATTATTAGTCTGCTTTTTAAAAATTTAAACATCATTATCCCTTCAATTCATCGAAGAATACATATTGATATACTATAAACATAAGATATTTCGAAAGTGGGAACAAGATTATATGTTTTTATGGAAAAACAATTATTTTTTTAATTGACTATGACAAAAAAATTGCTTATATTATTTAAAGTATTGAACTTATGAATAATAAACGGAGATAGTTTGAAAAAATATAAAATTCTTTTTATATCTTCAGAGGTTTCCCCATTTGCTAAAACAAATATATTAGCTGATTTCTCATATCAACTCCCTTTGGCATTAAGTAATCTCGGACATGAAGTTCGAGTGATTATACCAAAATATAAAACAATTAATGAGAGAAAATATGTACTTCGCGAAGTAATCAGGTTAAAAGACATTAAAATCCCAATTGGAGAAGAGCAGAAAATAGTAAATGTTAAATCCGCTTTTATGCCCGATTCAAAGGTGCAGATATATTTTATCGGTTATAAACCATATTTTGACCGCGAAGGATTATATATTAATGAAAAAAAGAAAAAAGAATATCCGGATAATGATGAAAGATTTATATTATTTTCCAGAGGGGTATTGGAAACTCTGAAACTTCTCTTCTGGCAGCCCGATATTATTCATTGTAATGACAGATATGCAGGATTAATTCCGGTATATCTAAAAACACTTTATAAAAACGAAAAGTTTTTTAGAAAAACTTCGACAATTTTTACAATTCATGATTTTAGAGAAACCGGATGCTTTAATAAAAGTACTGCAAAAAAGACTGGTCTTACTGATGACCCGGTTTTTGATGAGTCAAAAACCGAATTAAATGGTGAGTTTAGTTTTCTTAAGTCGGGGATTTCTTACTCGGATTTTTTATGTACCAATAGTAAAAATTATTTAAAGGGAATCCAAAGCATTTCAGATGTAGCTTCTGAATTGAGTAACACCTTAAAGAAGAATAAAGATAAAATATTCAGTGTAGAAAAGGGTGCAGATTATTCAAACTGGAATCCTGAAAATGACAAATTTATAAATAATCAGTATAATATTAAAACAATTGAAAATAAAGAAGAAAATAAAAAACATCTATTAAAAAAAGCTGGCCTCTCTTTTAAGCCGGATACTCCTCTTATAGGATGGGTTTATTCAGAATACGACTCAAATTTTCTTGAAATCATTAAAGATATTACCAAAGAATTGAAAGTATTAAAGATTCAAATTATCATTGTCGGGAAGTTTAAAAGAAAATTATCTTCAATATTTTTAAAATATAAAAAGCTTTATTCCGGATATTTTAGCTATATTTCCTCTGATGATGAAAAATCTCTTCATGATGTTATTGCCGGATGTGATATATTTATGCTCCCGGATATATATTATCTGAACGAACTGAATCCGTATTATAGTTTGAAATATGCGACAATGCCGATTATCAGAAAGATTGGAGAATTTTCTGATATTATTACTGAGTTTAATCAAAAAAATAATACTGGAAATGGTTTAATAATAAATAATTATAATTCAAGTGAAATTTTAAGACGGCTTAAAAAAGCTGCTGCGATTTTTGGCAATAAAAAAATATGGAATGCTATACAGAAAAATTGTATGAAAGAAGAATTTTCC
>JAUVVT010000299.1 GCA_030604505.1 bacterium
ATATAGTTACTGCTGTTTTAGGCGCATTCGGTTCGAAACTATTTTTTTCAAAGAAATTCGAATTTTTGCATCATATTATGTTAGAGATTGCTCAGTTACTCACGGTTCTTGTAGATTCTTTAAAACCCGATGCGGATGGGAAAGTAAGAATAACAATAGAAGAAGCCGAAAGAATCAGAAAAGAGATACAGGATTTATTGAAACTCTTTCGACCGAAGAATTAATTTGTCTGGTTTATCTTTTAAAACCATAAATCATCAATCAATCGGGGGTGGTAAAATTCTGTTATGGTGCGGGCTAACCATTTCCTCGGTTTTATGCTTGCATTTGAAAGTATTATAATCGTAAAATTTTCCTCCGGGATTCGGAATATGATATTGCTGATACCCCCGAGTGTACCGGTGTGATAGACAGCTTTTGTTCCCTCGTGTCCAGTCATTCTCCATCCATAGCCGTAATATTCCCGCTCACTGACCTGTGCATGCGGATTGAAAGCTCTATCAAGTGTTTCGGCACTAATAAGCTTTTCTGTATAAAGGCACTGGTCCCATTTAAAAAGGTCTTCAATATTTGAAAATATCCCGCTTGCCCCTGTTGTGTACAGCAGAAAATCATTCGGCCTGTAACCCCTTCTGACAGGTTTATAAGCAATTGCACGGTTATCCACGGTCGGTTCAGTTTCATCATATACAATTGTGTCATACATTTCCAATGGTTTAAAAATACGATTTTTTAAAAACTTACTGAACGGCTGACCGGAAACCTTTTCCACAATCATTGCAAGGAGATTAAATCCGGAATTGCTGTATTTATGTTTCTCACCCGGCATGGAGTCGAGGAGTCTGTGTTGTATCAGTCGTTCGAGAATATCCTGATTAAGATACCCTTCTGCATAGCCGATGAGGAAGAAGCGGTCGGGCAGACCTGATGTGTGTGTCAGAAGATGTTCGATTGTGATGTTTTTCCAACCTGTCGGAATGTTGGGAAAATACTTCGGAAGGGTATCCTCATACGAAAGTTTTCCTTCTTCTGCGAGAATCATAATCGCCATTGCTGTAAACTGTTTGGAGATTGATGCGAGCATAAAGCGTGTTTCAGGTTGAATCGGTTCTCTTGTCTTCAAGTTGGCAAGACCATAACCATTTTTAAATATGATTGTACCGTTCTGAATAACTGCCACAGCAGCACCGGGAGAGCGTCTTCTGATAATTTTATTGAATAGTGAATCGACACGTGAGGAGGCATTTTTGTAGAATACATTTAATATTGAATCAATCCGGGTGCTAATCTCTATGTCGGTAAGATCCCCATAACGTAAAGCCGTATCTGGTGAGGACTCCATAAATTGTTTGAAAAACAAGAAGCTGAAAAACAAAACGATAAAAACCGTTTTTTTCATGTGTAGTTTCCTGTTCAATATGAAAATGAGCGGATAAAATTTATTATAATATATAAAATTATTTGTAAAATGCAAGGAGTTTTAGCATCTGTTTAATATGTATTAGTGTAAGTTTTTTCTGCAAACAAAGACCTTGGATTGCTTGTTAAAAATAATGTATTAATGGAATACCTTTTTTATGTGAAAGCTTCATAATTAAACGAATATGTTTTTAGGAATATGAGCGCTGACCAGATAATTTGGCAAATCAACTACTTCGCAGATTTTTAAATCCATAGCAACACTACATAACACATAAGCTTCTTCAGGTGATAATTTATAATTTGTTATCAAATGTTTTATCATAAATCTGGTTGCTTTTTTTGCTGCTTCAATAATTGTTGTGCCAACTCCAGTAGTAGCATAAAATAAATCATTCTCATATTGAGGTTCGTCAATTGAAAAATCCTTTCTTATAGAAAGCCTCACCGTCACAGTTAGGTCAGTTTCAATTGCGGTTACGCACACCTCACCATCACCCTGAGCTGCATGGCCATCCCCTGTTGAAAAAAGTGCACCTTTCACGGAAACAGGCAAATATAACGTTGTGCCTTCGGTTAAATACTTAACATCCATGTTCCCTCCGTTTTTCCTCGGGGGGAAAGTCCGAAATTCACCCGGCTCGTCCCATGGCAAACCCATAACTCCGCAAAACGGTTCTAATTTTATCCGAATACCCTTTTTAAATTCAGCATATTTTTTATTCTTATCATATTTCCATATTTGAAGATACTCTTTTGAAAAGTCTTCCGGCAAAAAACCTCTTCCTCCTGCAACAAGTGTCCAGCCCCAATCACTTAATTCATATTTTAAAATATCAACTTGCAGAATATCACCGGGTTCTGCTTCTTCTACATAGATTGGTCCCGTAAGGGGGTGAACTTTTGATAAATCGCGAGTCGCAACATCTTTAAAAGTCGATTTTAGTGTAAAGTGTCCATCAGAAGCATCTTTTGTCTCTATCGTTACTATATCACCAGAATTTACACGCAAAACAGGTTGTATATCTTTGTTCCAGCGATTATGGGTTTTTTCTCGAGGAAGATAATGATGTTTTCCATCAAAATTTTTACTTTTTGAAGTTTGTTTTTTCTTGGTACAATGAATCCCGGCAGCTAAACCGCCCAAAATTCCTGTAATACCACTTTTTAAAAAATTTCTGCGAGAAAAATTTTCCAATATTAGGTAATAATCTGAAAAATCAACATTATCAATAAGATGTTGCATATATTTTTTCATAAGTCTTCCTTCCTTTAACCTTAATAGTAAAGAGGATTTTTGTATTAGAAATATAAATCTATTTTTAATACTAAATTGACTTCAACTTTTGAATTACATTGTGGTTATCGGGGAAACGGCCGGTTGATTTTCTTGAATGGATTAATTTTCCGTCAGCAATCACTTCAAAAACACCACCACCTGATTTTATAAGCCTGGCAGATATCCCGAATTCGCTTTTGATCGCAGCCGCCAAACTGGAGGCTTGAGGATAATAGTTTCATTCAACGCAGTATTCAATTGATATATTCATAGATTGACTCCTTGACATGTTTATTTTTATTTGAGATAGGATTTTGAAAACTAAAAGAATTTATTAAATAAAGACAATATCCCTTGTTTCTAAGCCACAGGTGCGTATCGCCGGAATTATGAATTTCATCTATGTGTTCTTATATTCGTGATTGTTGCTCCATTTTCAGATATTTTTCTGAAGTCATTAAATAATTTTTTATATAATCTGCAACAGCATCTTCCAGTGTGAACATTTTTTTATCATAACCGATTTTATATAATTTTTCCATTTCAGCTTCGGTAAAATATTGATATTTATCTCTGATAGCTTCCGGCATTTCTATATATTCAATTTGTTTATCTTTCCCGACTGCATCAAAAACCGCTGAAACAAGGTCATAAAAACTGCGGGCATTTCCCGTGCCGATGTTATATATCCCGTTCGCTTCGGATTTATAATATATATATAGTGTCATATCCACAGCATCTTTTATGTAAATAAAATCCCTTAGCTGCCATCCGTCTTTATACTTTGGAACGTAAGATTTAAAAAGTTTCATTTTTCCTGTAGAAAATATTTGTCCAAATGCTTTATGGACGACGCTTCTCATATCATCTTTATGATATTCATTAGGTCCGAAAACATTAAAGTATTTTAATCCAGCTATCTTCTCCAACAATCCATTCCGCAGTGCCCATAAATCGAATAATTGCTTCGAATAACCATACATGTTCAAAGGGTGTAATTTAGAAATAATGGAATGGTCATCAGAGAACCCGCTGCTTCCATTTCCATAAGTGGCGGCACTCGATGCATAGACGAATCTCTTATTGTTTTTATCACACCACAAAGCCAGCCGTTTAGTGTATTCATAATTATTTTTATTAAGAAAACTGGCATCCTTTTCGGTTGTGCTGCTGCAGGCACCCATATGAATTATCCCATCAATCGAATAATTTAACCTATTATTTTCAAGATTTGTTATAAAATCATCTTTTTCCATATAATCTGAGAACTCGAGGTTTACCAGAATTTTCCATTTTTCATCTGTGCCCAATTCATCAACCGCAAGTATATCGTTAATCCCGCGTTTGTTAAGTCCCCAGATA
>JAUVVT010000236.1 GCA_030604505.1 bacterium
ACAGTAATGGTCTACAGCGCAAGCTCTATGTGGGCTAATCTCGAACATCATGATTCGACCTATTTCCTGAAAAAGCACCTGCTGAGGGTTTTCATTGGAATCTCTTTAATGTTCATAATGATAAAGATAGATTATGCGAAATACAAAAAGTTCTCGATCCCCTTTCTACTGATATGTTCGGCATTCCTCATTTATATTGTTATCCCAGACAACATCACCAAGGGTGTTTCAAGATGGGTAAAATTTTTTAACTTAACATTCCAGCCATCAGAATTAGTGAAATACGCTCTGATCTTTTATATGGCTGATGCATTAGTACGAAAACAGAAAAAACTATCAGACTTTATGCAGGGTTACTTCCCACTCTTAACAATACTTTCAATTATATTGATTTTGATAATTTTTCAGCCCGATTTGGGAACCGCTGCATTAATCTTTACGATTATATTTACTCTCTTCTTTGTGGGCAGAATTAAACTTGCTCATATGGTCGGAACATTTATCGCCGGAATCCCTATAGCATATATAATTGTATTCTATTCACCATACCAGTATCAGCTTAAAAGATTAATGATATTTCTTAACCCGGACGCAGACCCACTTGGCAGAGGATATCACATCAAACAATCTCTCATTGCTCTTGGAAACGGCGGCTTCTGGGGAGTCGGGCTCGGACAAAGCAAACAAAAATTCCTGTTCCTGCCGGAACCATATAAAGATTTCATCTTCTCCATTATCGGTGAAGAATTCGGATTCCTGGGAATACTTGTTATCATAGGTCTATTCCTGTTTATACTTTGGCGCGGGATGAAAATTGCCTCTTCCATTAATGATTTATACGGCTCTTTACTCTCTGCAGGTATCACTCTCTCAATAGTTATCTCTGCATTCATTAACATTGCCGTTGTATGTAACCTGATACCGACAACCGGTTTCCCGCTCCCCTTCATTAGTTACGGCGGTACTGCTCTCATCTCTACTCTTATGTCTGTGGGAGTGTTACTTAATATTTCATCAAAATGCGAAAACATAAAAAATAAAAATACAAATAAATAAAATGTTCTTAGGAAAAGTAAAAAAAATACACTTCGTGGGAATCGGTGGAATAGGAATGAGCGGAATCGCAGAACTTATGCTGAATCTGGGATACAAAGTAACAGGCTCAGACTTGAACGAAAGCGAAGTAACAGACCACCTGAAAAATCTTGGAGCAGAAATCTATAAAGGACACTCCGCTGAAAACATATCCGACGCAGATATGCTCGTCTATTCATCAGCCGTAAAAATGGATAATCCCGAAATAATAGCGGCTTATGAAAAAAATATCCTTGTAATCAGAAGAGCAGAAATGCTCGGTGAAATAATGAGAATGAAAGACAGCGTCGCTGTTGCCGGAACACATGGAAAAACAACCACCACATCAATAATAGGACTTGTTCTGACCGAAGGAGGGCTGGAACCAACCCTCATAATCGGAGGAAAACTCAAAAGCCTGAAATCAAACGTCAAACTCGGCGACGGAAATTTTCTGGTCGCAGAAGCAGACGAATTTGATAGAACATTTTTAAAACTTATCCCGACATTCGCAGTCATCACCACCATTGAATCGGAACACTTAGACTGCTATAAAAACCTCGATGAAATAAAAGACGCATTCGTAGAATTTGCAAACAAAGTCCCGTTTTTCGGAACCGTTACTCTCTGCATCGATGAATCCGGAGTTCAAGACATCCTTGGAAGAATTAAGAGAAGAATATCAACATACGGTATCTCTGAAAATGCTGATCTCCGCGCCGAATCAATCAAATTCAAAAACAATATCTCAAATTTCAACGCTGTATACAAAAACAAATTGATCGGAAACTTTACAATAAATGCTCCGGGAATCCATAACGTAAAAAACGCCCTCGCGGCAATATCAATAGGACTCGAGCTCGGTATACCCGTTGAAAATATTAAAAATGCTCTAATCAAATTCTCCGGTGTCCATAGAAGATTTGAAATAAAAGGTAACATTAACAATATATTGATAGTCGATGATTATGCCCATCATCCCACAGAAATCGAAGTTACACTGAAAGCGGCGAAAGAAGGATGGGAAAGAAGAATTATTACAATATTTCAGCCGCACCTATATACAAGAACAAGAGATTTTTATAAGATTTTCGGACAATCGTTCTTTTATTCAGACATATTAATTATTACCGACATTTATCCGGCAAGAGAAAAACCGATTAACGGCGTTTCCGGAAAGCTAATCTCCGATAGGGCAGTCGAATGCGGGCACAAAAACGTCGTCTTCTTGCCGTCCGAGTCCGAAATCATTGATTATATCAAAAAAAATGCTAAGCCGGAAGACATTATCATTACAATGGGAGCAGGTAATATCTGGCAGACAGGAGAAAAAATAATCGAAACACTAAAATAAAATATTTTCTTTGGAAAAGAAAGTAGGCTCCCCGTAACTATCGAGGATTCCGCCTATGGCGGAAAAGAAAAAATTTATTAGTAAGTCTTCTTGCTTACTTATTTTTCTAAAAGAAGTAAGAAAAAAATGAAAATATTTAAAATAACATTAATACTCCTGCTAATTGTATCACTGATTTCAGTGAGCATATACTACGGTAAAAAATGGGTAAGTACATCCCCCCTGTTTATCATAAGTGGAATCGAAATAACAGGCAGCGAACTCATAGCAAAAAACAGTATCGTCTCATTATCAGAGATAACGACCAAAATGCGAATATTTGATATTAAAACGAGTGAATTAAAAAATAAAATATTGTCAAACAAACTTATAAAAGACGTATCGGTAAAGAGAATTTACCCCTCTACCATTTCAATAAAAATAAAAGAAAAGCAGCCTGTTGCATTTGTAATTTCAAAAAAAAGTTATCTCTTAGATGAAACAGGCGAACTTCTCCCGATGCCGGAGCAAATCAGGGTTTACGATTTACCTGTAATTACGGGGATAAAAAATATAGAAACAAAATTAAAGAAAAATGAAAATATTGATGAACTAAAAACCATAATTAATATACTGAAACTAATAAAAAAATCAGAAATCAACCTGTATAACAATATTTCAGAAATAAATTTCAAAACTTCCGATTTGCTTGTATTTTACCTGTACGAAAATGCCGTACCTGTCTATATCAATAAAATTGACCTTTACGACAAATTCTATTATTTAAGTCAGTTTCTGGAATATGCAAACTTTAATAAAATTTTAAATAATATAAAACAAATAAACCTGTGCTACAAAGACCAAATCATAATAACGGAAAAAACAAACTAAAACATAAACAATAAAAAGAGAGGGTGAAAAAAATGTCAGATAACGAAATACTCGTTGGCCTCGATATCGGGACAACTAAAATCGCAGTCGTAATAGGTGAGGTAAGTGCCAATAATATTTTAAATATCATAGGTGTCGGAACTCACCCCTCCGAAGGATTAAGAAGGGGGGTAGTTGTAAATCTTGACAAAACTGTTCGCTCTATAGAAAAAGCCGTAAAATCCGCCGAACTTATGGCTGGTATAAAAGTAGAATCCGTCTATGCCGGAATTTGCGGAGATCACATCAGAAGTCTCAACAGCAGAGGCGTAGTCGCAGTTTCAAGAAATGATAATGAAATTTTAAACGAAGATATCAATAGAGCAATCGATGCCGCAAAAGCAATAGCACTGCCTATGGATAGAGAAATAATCCACATCATCCCGCAGGAATACATTGTCGACGACCAGGACGGCATCAAAGACCCGATTGGAATGTCGGGCGTAAGACTCGAAGTCGACGCTCATATCGTAACAGGAGCGGTCACATCAGCACAAAATATCTACAAATCCGTCTACAGAACAGGAATAAAAATCAACGACCTCGTCCTGCAGCCGCTCGCATCAAGCTATGCAGCTCTCGGGGATGACGAAAGAGAACTGGGAGTCGCTCTAATCGACGTAGGCGGCGGAACTACTGATATCGCTATCTTCTACGAAGGAAGTATCAGGCATACCGCTGTTGTCGGACTCGGAGGAAAAAACATTACAAACGACGTCGCACTGGGACTGAGAACTCCAATAGAACAGGCAGAAAAAATCAAAATAAACTTCGGATGTTCATATATGAGAAAAGTTCCGAACGAAGAATACGTAGCAGTACCGGGTATAGGCGGAAGACCACCGCGCGAAGTATCAAAATCAGTAATCTCAAGTATTATTCAGCCGAGAATGGAAGAAATCTTCTATTTATCACTTCGCGAAATAAAAAAGAGCAATTTCATAGATATGATGACCGCTGGAATCGTCATAACCGGCGGGTGTGCTCAGCTCGACGGAATTGTTGAGCTCGCTGAACAAATCTTCGATATGCCGGTAAAAATCGGTAATCCAACCGGATTCGGAGGTCTTGTCGAAGCAGCGAATAGCCCGGCATTCGCAACTAGCGTGGGCTTAAGCCTTTACGGATGGAAAGAAAACTATGACTCAAATATTGAATACAATGAAGACGATTCAAAACTGTTTCATAATATCTTAAGCAGAATGAAAAAATGGGTCACTGAATTCTTTTAAAAAATAAGTAAAAAAAGAAACTTACAAATTACGAATGGATAAAAGGGAATGGCAAATATGCATCGTATAATAGCTGTTAATCACTTATTCTATTTTATTACCCATTGCCTTTATTTATTG
>JAUVVT010000131.1 GCA_030604505.1 bacterium
ATCACCAAATTTATAATCAATCCCACCTGAAAATGCCCTGCCGTGCTCCGAGCGCAGGTATAATCTATAAGTATTATACTGATAATTCCCACAAGGAAGGAAAATATCACGTATATCGTCATCCTCATCAAGATATTCATTATAATTATATCCGCTGAAACCAATCATATCTCCTGATGAAAAGGATGTATAAAAACCACCCGAAAACCTTTTTGTCTCGAGGATATTTTCATTATTTGTAACATAATAAACAGAACTATTGAGTCTTATACTTCTCAAACCGTATTTATTAATCCACTTATTAAGTGTGGCATAAGAATATGTGCTTCTAATTTTATCTCTCTGTACAAAACCCATTTCGGGATTAAAATTATCACCGAGATTGAGATATTTCACATACCACGTAAATACATCTGTTTTAAGGTCTGCGAAAAGCGTCCCGGCATAATCCTTTCCCTTTATATCCGGAGTAATCGTTTTTGCTAATGAGCCTCCCATATTAAATGCAGTAGTGAACGGGAAAAATCCATCTATTCCAAATGCACGGTTATATTTATCACTGGAACTCTGTTTATTTAAAGCAATCAATCCTATACTTGAATTCCTGAAAACATCATGCTTGAGTCGAAAAGTGGTGTAATTTGTAGTAGGTTCTATACTGCCATCAGAGAGTTCTTCTTCCCGCGCCTGCATACTCATAAAGCCGACCGAATTCTTGCCAACTTTACCCGTAATTTTAGTACCGCCCAGAAGAGGAACTTCCTCTTCCTCTTTTAATCCTATCCTTCTGCTGTAGTTTAACAAATAACCAGCTCCGCGACCGCCACTACTTGAAGAAATCCGTGTGCTCCTTTCAGAGCTACTACTAGTTGAAAGTGATACATCCCCAAATTGAAACAAACCGGCATTTTCAAGGAAAAAATCTCTCTTCTCAGGAAAATATAAGTTAAATCGCGAAGTATTGACAATCTCCTGGTCAGCCTCGACCTGAGCAAAATCTGTATTGTAAGAAAAATCAGCCCTCAGATTTCCTGTTAGTCTGTAAATAACATCCACACCGCCGTCAAAGTCTGAAAGGGATTTATTCGGAATATATTCCCGTGTACTACTTCCATCGACATAAGGTATAATCTCGATACTTTTACCCTTAGATAATCCTTTAAGCCCAGCCATTTCACCATAAAGAGAAACACGATATTTTCCGTTATAACTCAAGCTGCGGGGAATATATGACCAGAAAGTTTTTTCAATTTTTCTCTTGATTTCCCTGCCGAAGTTTACACCCCATCTATCCAAATCTTCTTTAAACCTTATCGCATAGAAGGGAATTGCAATCTCCGTTGACCATCCAAATTCAGTTCTCTTAGAGTCGCACTTCCAAATTGTATTCCAGTCAGCATTTATATTCTTTCCTTCTTCAGTTACCATAGCATCATATCTTGCTCCTTCGGGATTTGTCCTGAAGTAATAACAGTTTTTCTTATCGTTAAATGTATCTAAAAATATTTCAATATTATCATTATTAGACAATATCGCATCCCGCCTCATCTCATTAGAAATTACTTTATCAGGTTCATTGTCATAACAGGTTATTCCGAAATAAATGTTTTCATCATCCATAATTACCCTAACCACCGTTCTTTCGGAAGCCCTACTTTTATCAAACGGTTCCTGTTGAATAAATCCCTCAGAAGGAGTACACTGATTCCATTCTGGTTCATCTAATATTCCGTCAATTTTAATGGAAGAATTCACCTTTTTGACATAAATTATTTTTCTTTCCTGCAGAGCGGGATATTCGTTTTCTTTTGGTAAACCACTTATCTGAACAATGGTTGGATTCTTTATTCCTATATTCTCAAGCATATTCCTGACAAATTCCGCTTCATTTATATCACGACAATCGCCAACCTGGACTATAAAATTATCATTCAAAAAACTCACATAAACCGGTTTATAAGTTATCTCGCTTATTTTCTTTGCAATGGCTTTTGCATTCTTTAGCGATTTTGCATTTACAACATTAACACGATAAACATCCCATGCCGTTTCTTTACCGTAAATCTCTATCAATTCCTGAGCCGAAGAGATATTAAAATTCAGAAATAAAATAAACATAGAAAACTTTAAAAACAGATGAAAATTCTGCTTAAATATTTTAAATCTTGATAACATTATTGCATTCTCTCAATTACCAGAATTTGGGAATATTTAATACAATTCAAGACTTTGCATGAAATCTTAAAAAGTTTGGAAATCCTTCTCTGATCTTTTCTTAATATTTTTTGTAATCTTCAATTATATTAGGTTTATAATTTAGTTATATTTTTCATTTTTATCAATAAAAAATATTTGTTTTCATTATATGATCATCCAACTCTTATCTTGGAGAAGCTTCAAGAAATAGAAAGTTTTTAAACCCAATCCTGATTTTATCAGTCGGTCCTTTAACGGTACCGATTTCAACGTTTTGAATATAATCTTTTAACAGATATTTTCTCTTTTCCAGACCTCTTAACTCAATATCACCCTTCCAGCGTGTCGAAAAAAATGAGTAATAATAATTTTCATCCTTTTTTATAAGATGAGTCTCCGGTTTGTCATGCACTATGTCATAAAAATTTAAGTACTCGCCTTCGCATAATCTTTTTTCGTTATAAATCTTTAACCAGGTTTTATAAATCACTTTGCTATAATCCGAACGCAGCGATATATATTTGAGCGAAATTACACCACCTGTCCCGATATAAGAAGTAAAATCTTTAGTTCCTGATTCATAATAATTACAATCAACAGCCGCTTTTCCTTCAAATATTGCTTTTAATGCCTTGATTTTACTTCTCAATTGAAATTCTCTTGTTTGACTGCCAATTACAGGCATATTATATTGTAACATATTGTAAATCGAAGGGCAAACTATATCAGGATTTACTTTTAAGACAAAATCCGGTTTTATATCGACCGAAGCTCTATAAATAATTTTAAAAAATTCCGACAGAGATTCAAGCGATTCAGAAGGTGAACTATGGTTATGATTTGGAGCATAACAAAATGGAACGGAATTTAAATATGCACCGTCAAAGTAAAGCCCATCAAATCCCCAGTCACCTATGAACTTTCTCACAAGTTCTACAGTATATTCTCTCACTTCTGTATGCGCCGGACAAAGATAATAGGAGCCCCATCCACTCATCTCCCTATTCCCATTTTTATCTAAAATAAACCAGTCTTCTTTACCAATCCTTGAGACAACTTCAGCAGTCAAAGGCAAAAACAACAGCATTGCCTTAAATCCATTCTTATGAATCAAATAGACAATTTCTTTAATACTTTTTTCACCAGAAGGGAAGATTTTGCGGTCAGGGGAAAAATCTCCGATCCGGTTAAACCAGCCGACATCGATAACAATCCATTTTATACCAAGTTCTTTCAATTCGGAAAATTTACTGTATATATCGCTTTGAGTAAAATTTTCTCCAAAACCTCTTGTCGACCAGTACGGAGCATAAGCTTCTTTCGGAGTATTTATATTTGAATAGCCCTGAACATTTAGTATTTTTTTCAGAGTTTTCAGCGGATTAAAGTAATCCAGATTATGCACAATTACAGCATACTTATATGTTCTGTAAGTTTCATTCGGTTCAAGTTTTATTTCCGGCTCTTCAGTAATACAGACACTGACAGTTTTATCAAATTCAACTTTCACATGAAAGCTGACAATCTTAGGTTCAGACTCAATCACTGCCACAGCCATCCCCATCTTTTCACTCCAAAGATCTACCATGGGAATCCCCTGCCCGCTTGAATAAGCGGAATTGCTGTCAACAATGCGAATTGTGCCTGTATAGTTATCTCTTGAATAATCTTCGGTTATCTTTTCGACCCAGTTTTCACCGATTCCGTGAAACGACCAGAAATCAAAAGGTTCGACAAGCCTTTTTACCAATGAAGCATCAAGCCTGTAATTATTATTAAATGTTTTTTCAATATCAATAATCTTATTACTTTCAAGATTCTTATATTCAGCATATATTACTGCAGCATCAGGAAATTTATCATATAGTTCGATTATCAGCTTTTTTTCAATTTTCACTTTTTCGGATTCATCCGTAATACTCCTTAAAATCAGTCTCCTGCCTTTCCCGAACCTGTTTGAGATAACCTCAAGATGAGGTTTTTCTTCTGTTAAATTAAAATTCTTTATTTCGCCTCCATTTACAAAAATATAATGCGGAGGTTTTGCCAGATACTCCTCAGGTTCAGCATAATTCAAAGAGTGTCCCATTTTATCGGTTTCAAAAAATACTTTAATAAACATCTGTTTGTCGATTCTCAGTCTGATGAGTTCATTTCTGAACCAGATATATCTATTTGTAATCTCAAGAAATTTAATTTTTTCATTCTTCTGCCCGCAAGTTAAAACCGATATGAATAAAACAATTAATATTATAACTTTTCTGATAAAATTAAATATATTTGTGTTTTCCATTATTAAAATCCTACTTTCCTTGAAAGATGCAACGGTAAAAAATGGAAAATTAGAAAAGGACAATCCGAGGGTTGTCCCCACAGGATTGTGGAATTTAATATAAATTAATATTAGGACTTTGATATATTTTCATTTATTTACATAGACATAACAAGTACTGAGATTTATTTTTACAGCCCCCTTTGTCCCCCTTTTTTAAGGCGGATTTCAGTGGAAGAACACTAAGGGATTGATTTTTGACTTTTTGCCGTGTAATCTTGAAAGTAAAGTAACAAAGAAACTTTATTATACTTGTTCTAACTTGAATAATTCATAATAGTCGTATAAAAATTAAATCAGTTTATATTGTTTGACAATTTTTTTCATTTTTCTTTAGAAGGGTGCTTTTTTATGACAAAATATTGTCATTTTGCGGGTATTTTTGACAAAATATTGTCATATTTTGTCATTTTTTAGCGCTTTTGACAAAATATTGTCATTTCATTATTTATTGTATTTTAAGTATTTATCGGTATTTTTTGATTCATTTTTTTCTTAAAAATCAAGATTTTTTTTAATGTGAGAAGACAAAAAGTAAAAATTAAGTTTCCATTTAAAAAAGGTTTTTGGTCGACCTACCAGGTCGCCCCTACTTGATGAACTTTGTAAGGGCGGTTCGCGAACCGCCCTTACATCAAAATAAACATATTAAGTACCCAAAAATTGCGATACAAGATGGACATGAGATTGCCACGCTCCCTTCGGTCGCTCGCAATGACAATAGACTGCTAAAAAAGTAGATTGCAACATCGCTCCGCTCCTCGTAATGGCATAATGGTAATTTTTATGTTAACAATATCATATTTACTCCTTATTGCAATTTTCAGGTAATCACAATAGTTATTATTATAAATAACTTTATTTTAATATAATAAATATTATGCGTAATGTCAAGGATTATTTTAGTATTATTACGAATATTTTAGAAAATAAGAAATTGAGATATTTTAACAGGATAAAATATATAACCTGATCTATTATTAAATTTTCTATTTTGTTATTACCTGAAAATTGCTATAGGATAATCAAGAAATATAAAAACAATAAATTGTATGAATCAAATTGGTTATGAAACTTCATTGCGAGACATAAGGATAACCCGAGGATTGTCCCTACAGCATAGGGCGAACGGCCGTTCGCCCCTACATTAAAACTATAAATATTAATATTTATATTGCAATTTTCAGGTATTATGTATTAAAGTTATTATACCGTTTTTATGTTGAATTGACCCTAATTATTTTTTATATATCCTAAAGATTATATTTATTTTTTATCCCGTGTAATCTGGACAGAATCTTTAATTTCAAATGACAAAATTAAAATCGCTGAAGGATCGGGACAGGATCTTTTGAAAATACTTTTACTACAATTTTTAAAAAATCAATGATTTGGTTACATAAATAAAAAATCTTATGAATTATTCAGACTAAATAAAAAAATCTTGTTATTTAAATAAATCTTTTTTAAATTTAAAAGCAATAAATTTTATAGCAGGGTTAAATTTTTCTATTTTGACAACTTGGAAAGGTGGCCGAGTTGGCTGAAGGCGATCGCC
>JAUVVT010000228.1 GCA_030604505.1 bacterium
AGATGTTCTCCTTCTTCACTATCTACAATATCCACCGCGGCAATTCCCGCACTGGCAGCACCGGGGGAAATCGGATTTGTATAGATATAGGTATCGGCTTTTTGTCTGATAATCTCTATTATCTCATCACAAGCGGCTGCATATCCGCCCTCTGCTCCGAATGCCTTACCAAGCGTACTCGTTATCACATCAACATCGTATTCTCCAATAACTTCCATCGTACCTCTTCCTGTTTTCCCAAAAGCGGCAGTACCGTGAGAATCGTCAATAATTGTAATTACACCATCATGGAATCTTTCATTGTATTCTCTGGCTAATGCAACTATTTCTCTTAGAGGAGCATAATCCCCTCTCGTGCTGAAAACCCCGTCAAATATTATAATCACTCTTTCGATTCCCTCCGGGATTTTCTCTAATTCCCCCTTTAATTCCGCCATATTATTATGATGATATATCCCTTTATTTTCAGAAGATACACCGGCAATCCTTATTGCCCTGGCAATGCTGTTATGATTTAGCTCGTCGCTTATAATATAAGTATTTTTATTAATTAGAGACAAAGCAACTCCAAGATTTGTCATATATGCACAACTAAAAATCTTTGCTGCCCTTTTATTATGGAACTCTGCCAATCGTTTTTCCAATAAAGTGTGATACTTTGTTGTACCGTCAATAAACCTGACCGCTCCCGGATTTACTCCCAGTTCTTCAGACGCCCTTTTTTCCGCTTCGATTAACTTTGGGTGCTGTGCCAATCCAAGATAGCCATTTGAATTCATTCGAATAAATTTTATATCCGCCTCACCCTCTATTAAAAATCTCGGTCCGCACTTTCCATCTGCTGGAATATATCCGGTAATAATCCGTTCGGACGCCTTTAATATTCCCTCTGTTTTTAATTTTTCAAGCTCTATGTTTATTGTATTCTTTATTCTATCTACCGGCATTTTTGCTCCTTCACTTTTTCACAATAATTTCAGAAAATAAAACCGATAAAATATTTCTTATTTTTAAATTCAGCAGATAATTCGTACGGTTTTTTATCCGAAATCTCTGATTTTCCCCTTTTTGCTGTAACATTCGCAGATAAACGTAGTAAATTATTTTTTGTATATCAAGCATTTTTTATTAGAAATTAGTAATACTCCCGTTTTTTCCAATATATACATTGACTATTATATCAAGGTGTTCACTATTTACGATTTAATATTTAGATATAAGTATCAGAAATCTGAGACTTTTATGGATGAATTTATTGAGATTCCAATAAAAAAATTATCTATAATTTTAATGATTTCAATAGTTAAGCAGCTGTTGGGTGATTTTTTTTATTAGATGGCATTAATTTTGCACTTTAAATACTCAATAAAATTAATTAGACTTAAAATTTTGAGGTTTCAAAAAAATAAAAAGTATGTTAAAAAAAGCTTGCTAAATTGAAAAACTAATTATAAATTAAGTAATCAATAATATGACAGAAAGTGAGGTGATTTTTAGCAAGTATATTTGATATTATTTATACCAAATTCATTTCTTTTCCCATTATCCTAATCCAATACCGCTTATCAATGCAGACATATTTGTTCTAAGTCAATTAAGATAACCTAACTTCTCAAAATTCCGGACACTGATTTCCATTTGAACTTTCATATCGAATTACATTAAATCAATAAGGTCTCTCATTCGGAAATTAATTTGTTGTTTAAATTAAAAAAAATATAAAGCAATAATTTTTTTACTAACAAATCATAGGAGGTTCTATGAGAAAACCATTGTTTTTAACTATTGCAGTATTAACCTGTCTGCTGCTGTTAATATCCTTTAGTTTTAATACCGGGATATTTGCAGCGACGACCGGTAAGATTCAAGGGACGGTTATTGATGCTGAATCAAAAGAGCCGCTGCCGGGAGTGAATGTTATGATAGAAGGGACGACATTCGGAGCGGCAACCGATGAAAGCGGATATTACTTTATCATCAATGTACCTCCCGGAACATACTCACTGAAGACATCGATGGTCGGATATTCTACGGAGACGACCGAGGATGTCAGGATATATGTTGACAGGACTACTACAACGGACGTTTCACTGCAGTCATCGGCTGTGGTTGGTGAAGAGGTTACCGTTACGGCAACAAGGGTTCCGGTACCGTTAGATGTTTCTTCGACAGAAGCATACGTGAGTGGTGAAGATATTGTTGAAGGTGCTGCTGGGAGGTTTGACGAATTGATGGGCTATCAGGCAGGTGTAACGTTTGCCAATACTACCAGAACCCAGCGTTCGAAGGGTTTTTCTGTCCGTGGCGGCGACGTCGATGAAACGGATGTTCAGATTGACGGTATGTCTTTGTTGAACAAACAAACGAGGGGAGTGAATGTTCCGATAAGCCGCAATCTGATACAGGACGTTCAGATATTGACAGGCGGATTCAATGCAGAATACGGTAATGTACGCTCCGGTCTGATTAATGTTGTTACAAAAGACGGGAGTTACAACAGGTATTCAGGCGTATTAGAAGGGAGATACAGAGCGAAACAGTGGAAGCATTTTGGTCCGAGTAAGTGGGATCAGGATACCGAGACCGGAGCTGAATATGCTCAACTTTTCTGGAGTGAGGCAACACGTTATGTCGGTGTACCCAAGTCAGAAACTTATCACTGGCTGGAGAGACCCGATAATAATTTTGCTTATTTCCAGGAATGGGCAGGTTGGGATACCTACGCGAAGAAAAGACCGCACAGTGCGGAGTTTTATTATGAGATGGCGAGATGGAGACATAGACCTCATGAGGTTATACAGACACCGGATTATATGATGGATGTGGTTGGAGGGGGACCCATACCGTTTCTTAGTAATACCAAGTTTTTTATATCGGCATTCTGGAACAGGTCAGAATATCTGGATATGGCGCCAATGCCAAGGTCACAGGAAAATAACTTCTCTCTCAAGATAACCAGAAGAATAAAATCAAACCTGGTTTTGACACTCAGCGGTTTCACTACTTATGCAAAAGGTATCGATGTTATGCCGACAAGTGCTTTTCATCAGACAACTGACCCTTTGTACAGGGATTCTTTCAGTCATAATATGATATTAGCTGATGACAGGAACATGTTTTCCCAATTAATAACCTGGAATGATAAGAAACGCTTTTTTAATAATCAGACTGCTTTTCAGGATGAACAGGTATATACATTTCAAACAAAAATTACTCATACATTAAGCCCGAGGACATATTATGAATTAAACCTTTCAGCTTTTGTATTTGATTCGGATAAATGGCGTATGAGATTGATAGACCCCACACTTATCCACTTTATTTATGACAGTCAGACAGGTCTGGAGTATGGATTTGATGAGTTTCCACGTGCATGGGGAACAGCCACTATGAACGAGGGTTATACCCCCCAATATCCGGATGGAGAAGACCCGAATGCTGGTCAACCGAACAAGGGTCCTCACCTATTTATAATGAGAGCAGGCGGTAAAAATAAGATGGATAACGTATCGGGCGATTATCAAATCAAAGGTAATTTTGTATCTCAAATCAACAAGTATAATCAGATAAAAACGGGATTTATGTTATCGAGGACATACATCAGGCAGCAGATTGAGTTCCCGGGCAACAGCCGGAGAGACAGGACAATTGTAGATGACCCCGACGGTTATGATACTTACAGGGCACGCCCGTGGCAGTTAGAATGGTTTATTCAGGACAAGTTAGAATGGGAAGGGATGATAATGAATGCTGGAGTGAGAGCTCTGACATATTGGCCAAACACAAACGGTTTCGAAATTACTCCCGAAACAATGTTTGGATATGATGAGCTTGGTAATCCGCTGTGGCGCTACCAGGACCAGTGGGGTACGCCCGGACAAGCCCCCAAATATGTGGAAGGCGAAAGCAACTGGATGTGGCAGAATTATCAGACCCGGAAAACAAAGGCAAAAATGATTTTTCAGCCGAGGTTTGGAATATCACATCCTATTACCGAATCGAGCAAGATATTCTTCAACTATGGACATTTTTACAGCCAGCCGGCTGCCCAGGCAATATTTGGAACCAATGCCATGGGAGCCAGTGCAAAAAGAGGCGGCGCCAACGGACAGATTCCAAATCCGGATGTGAAATGGCCCAAGGTTATTGCTTATGAGATTGGCTACAGCCAGTCTATTTATAACCAGATTCTACTGCAGTTGTCAGGATACTATAAGGATTACAGCGATGATATTGCTACGACTGCCTGGGAAAGTTATTACGGAGATAATTCGATAAGATTTTATGATAATCTTGCTTACAAGGATATACGTGGTCTTGAGTTCAGACTGGAGCGGAGTTTCGGAAGATTTCTCAACGGATGGGCAAATTACAATTATATGATAACAAGCAAAGGAGCAACAGGGTTTCAATTTATATATGAAGACCCTCTCAAGGAAATGCAGCAGTACTATTCTATGGGTCAGAGTAAACCTGAAACAAGACCATCTGCCAGAATTAGTTTCAGCTTAAGAACGCCTGTTGGCTGGGGACCCGGCAGTCCGCTCCCACTTCTTGGAATAAAACCGCTTGCTGAATGGAGAATCAATCTCTTGTATACCTGGCAGTCGGGAGGAGAACAGTTGATGAACAGCAGTGCACCTCCAAGCGAATGGATATATGTGGACAGGGTAAGTAGAAGAATGTCTAATTTATACATATCCAAGAGATTATCGAGAGGGATTCAGTTCTACTGTCAGGTTCAGAATGTTTTCAATAACAAGAGACTGAGGTCTACAGGCGGAAGTTACCGGGATTCACT
>JAUVVT010000304.1 GCA_030604505.1 bacterium
AGTAAATATTATATGAAAAGTCAACTATGATTTGCGATTTGGGTTTTTGATTTAAGATTTGGTAAAAAATAAAAATTCATAATTTGTAAATCATTAATTATAGTGAAATGTTTATGATAAAGGTGGCATAATTACATCTTTGAAAAAAACAATACAGTCAATCGTAAATTTAAAATAATTTATTGTAACTTTAAAATTATTAAACTCTATGAAATTATTAACCGATATAATATTGAGGAGAAATTTTAAAATACCGGGATATGATAATTATGAGAAAGATGAATTCCAAACAACTTAGAATAGTTCAAGAACAAATCTCTGAAATCAAAGAATACAGAGAAGTTTTAGCCAGATTATTCAAACATCGGATTTCCTTAGACCAGGCAATTACTGACTGGTTTGAAAAAGGATTTCATGAAAAATACCTGAAATAAAATCTTCCTTTTAATAGATTAATTTTATTTAAAATACAAATATCCTATTAAAAATTACCACCAAAAATAAAACATTATCTAAATCATTTTGTTTATTGTATATTATATAATACAAAAATGAAAAAAAATACTTGACAAAAGAAAATATATTTATTATAATTAATTCAATAAATTAGGAAGCAGTTATGAAAAATATTTATTTCACACATATATATATTCATTTTCATTATTGGTACTGGAATCATAAGTCGAGAGGTCTGCCCTGATTCAGGTTGCTTCTTATATATTAATTATAAAGCACTTAAACCGCAGACCAAATAAGGTTTGCGGTTTTTTTTTGTAGGAGATAAATGTGAAAAAATTAAAAATTGCTATTCCAAAGGGAAGCCTGCAAGAGGCAACATTAAGAATTTTAAAAAAAGCCGGGTTCAATTTCTTTGTATCGGAGAGGTCGTATTTCCCTTCGACTGATGATGAAGAAATTGAGGCAATGATAATCCGGGCACAGGAAATTGCAAGATACGTTGAAGACGGAATTCTTGATATGGGAATTACTGGTAAAGACTGGATTGAAGAATGCGGAGCAAATGTTGTTGAAGTAAAAGATTTGAACTATTCTAAGCAGAGTCTCAGACCGGTCAGATGGGTGCTTGCTGTTCCTGAAAATTCCAAAATTAAGACTGTTAAAGACCTTGAAGGTAAAAAGATTGCAACGGAAGCCGTCAAAATTACCAAAAAATATCTGAGGAAAAACAGTGTTAATGCATCTGTGGAGTTTTCTTGGGGTGCCACAGAAGTTAAAGCACCTGAACTTGTCGATGCGATTGTTGAAGTTACCGAGACCGGGAGGTCACTGAAAGCTAACAAGCTGAAGATTATCGATATTGTATTAGAATCTTCAACGAAAATTATTGCCAATAAAGAAAGCTGGAAAAATAAATGGAAAAGAGAAAAGATAGAGAATATTGCTCTTCTTGTTGAAGGTGCAGTTTTTGCAGAAAGAAAAGTTGGATTAAAGATGAATGTCAGAAATGACGAGGCAATTCTGGCTTCGATAATTAAAATACTTCCATCTATGAAAAATCCCACTATTTCCGGGCTTTATGATAAGAACTGGGCAGCCTTGGAAATCATTGTAGATGAAGAAGAAGTACGGAAAATTATTCCTAAATTGAAAAAGTTAGGAGCAAGGGATATTATTGAATATCCTTTAAATAAAGTAATTTATTGATATTCGTATGAGGATAATTTTAAATTAAATTTTTTTTCATCATAGGCAGATATCTGATTTGTGAACTATATTCAAAGGGTATGCTTTCTTTTAAAAGATAGTAAGGGCTGAAATGATAAAGATATTTGAATATAAAAAAGATTTAAAAAGAATCGAAAGATTTGTTGAATATAAAGGTACCGATGCAGGTAATGTAGAAATCGCTGTTAAGAAGATTATAGACAACGTACGGAAAAATGGTGATACGGCATTTCTAAGGTATACAAAGGAATTTGACAAAGTTTATCTAAACAGAAATGAGCTGCGGATTTCAAAAGAAGAAATAAAAAAATCAGTAAAAGAGACCGATAAAGAATTTTTGTGTATATTAAGAAAAGCAAAAAAGAATATTACGAATTATCATAAGAAGGGTATCTTAAAAAGTTTTATTTATAATGATGGAGATGATGTTAGACTCGGTAAGATAGTGAGACCGATTGAAAATGTCGGTGTTTATATTCCCGGTGGAAGAGCGGTTTATCCGTCGTCTGTGTTGATGAATGTTATCCCTGCTCAGATAGCAGGAGTGAAAAATATTTATGTTGCATCGCCGCCCGATAAGAAAAAGAACATAAATAAAAATATACTTGCTGCGTGTTATGTTTTAGGTATTAAAGAAATTTTCAAAATGGGAGGAGCACAGGCAGTTGCTGCATTTGCTTATGGAACGGAGAGTATACCAAAGGTTGACAAAATCGTTGGTCCTGGGAATATATATGTTGTCACTGCAAAAAATCTCGTATTCGGAGATGTAGATATAGATATGTTTGCCGGACCAAGTGAGGTTGTTATAATTGCGGATTTCAGTTCAAATCCTGCATACCTCGCTGCTGAGCTACTTGCTCAGGCAGAACACGACGAGGATGCAAGGTCAATTTGTCTGACAACTTCAAAGAATACGGCAAATCGCATTGCAGAAGAGATTAAAAAACAATTAAAAATACTTTTAAGAAAAGAAATTATAAGAAAATCTTTAAAGAATAACGGTGCAATCATAATTGCCGATAACCTGAATGTTTGTATTGATGTTTCAAATAAAATTGCTCCAGAGCATCTTCATATTTCTATCAAAAATCCTGAACGGATTTTAAGCTTAATAAAGAATGCCGGAGCGATATTTATGGGAAAGTATTCACCTGTTGTAGTGGGTGATTATTTTGCAGGTCCGAATCATACTTTACCGACCGGAGGGAGTGCGAGGTATTCATCCCCTTTGGGAGTAAATGATTTTCTGAAAGAATCGAGTATTGTTTATTATTCGAAGAAAAGATTAAAAAAAGTTTCGCGTGATGTATCTGAATTTGCATTATTGGAAGGGCTTGATGCACACGCTAATGCCGTGAATATAAGAACAAAAACCAAATAAAAAAGTAGCGAAGCTTTGTTATTTAAGATGAGTAGCAGTATATTAAACATAAAAGAAAGTGTTCGAGAGATAAAAGGGTATAAGAATCCACCTTCTGAAGCCAGAATTAAATTGAACCAGAATGAAAATCCATTTCCGATTCCGAGCGATATAAAGGAAGATATATTGAATACTGTCAGGAGAATGGAATGGGAAAGGTATCCGAAATTTGACCCGGCTGAACTTAGGGTCAAACTCGGTAAATATATTGGATTTTCGCCCGATGGAATTCTTGTTTCAAACGGTTCTGATGAAATAATTTTTGCGCTCTTTCTTGCAGTTATTTCAAAGGGCGATAAAGTTCTCATAACACCACCAACTTTTGCTGTATATGAGCTGGTTGGAAATATAGTTGAAGGAGAACCGTTAGAAGTCTATCATAGAGAAGATTTAAGTTTTGATGTTGACGGAATTATAAAATCTCGAAAAATGAACAATCCCAGACTTACTATTATTCCAACTCCCTGTAATCCGACCGGTGCCGCTTTGACTTTTAATGAAGTGGTGGAGATACTGAATTCCGGTGATGGTATTTTGGCAGTTGATGAGGCATATATACAATTTTCTGATAATCCCAAAGGTGCTCTTGAGTTGGTTGATAAATATTCTAACCTTGTTATTTTAAGGACGTTTTCAAAGGCGTTTGCTGCTGCAGGATTGAGGATCGGTTTTATGATTACAAATCCCGAGCTTACTGTGGAGTTCAGAAAAACTTTGGTGCCGTACAATTTGGGAATATTTACTTCAACCGCAGCTGTTAAAATCCTGGAATCAAGAAATTTTATGGAAGAAAAGATTGAATATATAAAAGAACAGAGAGAATATCTTTTCAGTGAGTTAAAAAAGATAAAAG
>JAUVVT010000104.1 GCA_030604505.1 bacterium
CATAATTATGAGCCCAAATAGCAAAATAAAATTAGAATAACCAACTCTATGAACGAACGTTCCTGATGTTATATATAAATATGCAGTCTCTATTGCCCCAAAAGGACAATAATAATCTAATGGAGGCGTTTTTAAAGATGTCCCTTTATATATCTGATGTTTCACTGCCATATATATCATTAGAAGTAAAAAAAATCCCTGAACTATATATCTTACTTTTCTCATAAAAATTTCCCTTTAATTATAAAATCCCAAAATTGCAACTATTTTATTTACTTTGCTTCTTTTAATTTTCCACTTTTAAAATTTTCAATAGCATCTTTCACTGTTCCTTTAACATTACGAAAAACTTTAATATTTGACGAATTGAGTATATTAAACGATTTTTGACCACATCCCTGCGTTATCACTGCCTCAACTTTTCTTTCAATCATTTCCCATGCTACCTGTGTTCCTGCAGAAGAAGGGGAATGAGCATACTCATTATCAATAACTGTGAATGTGTCAACGTTTAAATTATAGATTATAAACTTTTCTGCCCTTCCGAATGTTCGGTCAATACTGCTATTCAGTGAATCACCAGTCGATGCTATTGCTATAAGTCTTGCTTCTGATTCTTTCTTTACTTCGGCTTCTTTCTCTTGAGAATATACAAGTACTGGGAAAAATATGAGCAAAACTACTAAAATTTCAAATATTCTTTTCATTTTATTTACTCTCTTTTAAATTTTGTTCAATAATTTTATCATCTGACTTATGGGTTGGTTTTTCAAGTTTTTTCAATTTTTCTTGAATAAAATTATCAACAATATCCTTAATATTTTCACCCTCTGCCATATAAATATCAACAAAATAATCGCGAATGGTATGAAATCCAATTTCACCTATCTCTTTTGTTATCAATATATCAGGGGATTTATTCTTGACAAATTTTTCGACGACTGCAAGACTAGCCCTAACTTTTTTCTCTTTAAAAGGATTCTCCTTTATATATTCTAATTCAAATTGATTGTTTTCTATCTTTACAAAAGCAAAATAATCTGCTTTTCCAAAATGTCTGGAAATTGAAGAATTCATTCCATTCTTGTTCTTAATTGGTATCATTATAACATAATTTTTTTCTTGATAAGGCTCGATCTGTATATTAAATGCTTCGATTTGCGGAAATTCTGACTTAACTTTCCTTCGCACCTTGTGAGAGATTTCGTGACCTCTGTTAATATCAATTGATTTTGATAACTTTAAACGCGATTCTCCGAATAAAACTGGTCCAGCCAGCCTTAATTTAATATCTTCTATGTCTTTCACTTCTGGCATGGACATTACTAATTTTCTAACATCCTTCTCCAGTTTTACGTCAGGACTAACATCTAAAAGACCTAATAGAGAAATATACCCGTTTTTAATTCCAACCCAGAAAATCAATAATGATAAAAATAAAGTTAAAATGCTTTCAATATATAAAACTTCAAAATAACTTCCTAATACAGCAAAAAAAACCAGAAAAGAAGAAAAGAAATCCATCTTTGATTCATCTGAATTGGCTATGAGGCTTTGTGAATTTATTTCAACTCCCACTTTCTTCTCCCAAACGGAAAGAATAATTGATATAAAGGCAGAAAAAATTGCAGTTCCCATTGCCAAAAACGGAACATCGATTTCAGGGATTTTATTTAAGTTCCTTAATCCTTCCATAAACAGCATAACTGCAGCATATATTATAAATCCTGAAACAGCAAATGCTGCAAAAGTTTCTGCTTTATATAAACCATAAGGAAATTTTTTACTATCTTTCTTTCTAGCAAGGAAGAGACCCAACCAAGCAGCAAATATAACCAAAACATCTGCGCCTGAATGCACCGCATCTGCCAGCAATGCAGTTGAACCAGCAATCTTGCCAACAGTAATCTTAATAATTACTAATGAAATGGTTATTAAAGATGCATAAAATGCAACTTTTTGACCCTTTTTTAAATCTATCATTTAAGACCAGTGCCCCTCTACATTTGCCTCTTTGAACTCTTTTAACTTGCCATTTTTATAATCATCGATAATATCTTTAATTTTACCGCCTTTACTTGAAAAGACTTTCACTCCTGCAGTGGATAATACCCTGAATGCATTCGGACCGCAGTTAGAAGTAATAACCGCTTCTGCTCCAGAATTAATAATATTCTGAGCAGCCTGAATACCTGCTCCCGAGGAAGACTCTATATTTTGTTTCTTATCGATAACGGAAAATGACTCATCATCTGTATTATATAAAATAAACATTTCTGCCCTGCCAAATCTCTGGTCTAATTCACTATCCAGAGAATCTCCTGTTGATGTTATAATTATTTTCATCTCTTCACTCCTAATATTTTGATTTTTTTAATTAGATTTTATGTTTTAATTATCAAATATAGATAAATATCGGGTTCGATAAATCGAACAATTATAATTACTGTAATAAAATTAATATTATTATATCAAAACCACTCTTTCATAAACTCATCAAACCTTGAATCTCGTTTACTCTTTATAAAATCTTCTATCTTAAAAGAAATTTCGTAATTTTCACAATAATCCATCAAAAGTTTATAGGCATTGTTTATTTCTTTTATCCTCTCTTCATAATTTTCTTTATCACCGTCAGGGAATTTGTCAGGGTGGTTGGATTTTACTAAATCTATATAATGACTTCTTAATGTTTTCATTGAAGCGGAATCAATAATACCCAAAATATTTTTTGCTTTTTCAATATCATCAAATTCTATTGACTTTTTCATAATCCTTCTGCCTATACTTATTCAATATTACACTTTAAAATATTGTCTCCGAGATTACTTTTTATATCTTTTGCCAAGACCAAACACTTTGCTTTTAACAAAAAATAAATATTACCTTTTACCTCATTGAGTGTTTCATAATTTCCCTGCCCTTTTGCAATTACCATATCTGCTGAGTCAAAAGCCTTTTTTAATTCTTTAGAACTATTAGAAAGCAATATAGCAGGCGCATCATAGCCATCTGAAATAACCTTTGCAACTTTATCTATACCAACAAACTTGGCATCTTCAATTGTAGCATCATTAAGAATTGGTTCACCTCTTACAACGAAAAATATATCTGCTTCTGAATACTTTTTGATTTCTTCAATTAATATTCTGTCAAATACTATTTCTCCTGCATTGTCACCGATATAAAGGACTGAGGAGGAGCTTAAAATATCATCTTTGAATTTATTGAAATGGTCAATTGCAAGATTCGAAGACAAAACTTCCTTAATGTTTTGATTCAGATCGAAATTACTCCCTCCTGCTCCAAAATCAATTATATTACCAGCAATTGCTAATTTTGCCGCTGTTAACAAGTGGTTATCAGATTTATTAATTCTCTGTTTCAGGTCTGAATACAACTGCAGGGCTTTTTTGTTGAATTTTTCTTTAACCTTCTTATACGGATCTTTATTCCCAGAAACCTTTTTAATAATTCGATGAACAGTCACCGCAATCTCAGGAGGGGTAACTGTCTGTGGAACCTTTGGCAGTTCCTTAAACACAGAATTTAAAATTTCCCGCTGGAGAATTTCGTTGTTAGTAGCCATACGGGCAGACTCCAGAGCCTGTCTTACTATACAAGGAAAGCAATCTAAATATGTTTTCATTCAATCTCCACTGGATAATTATTATTTCTATTCCCCAATGTTTTCCAATCCTAAATTTTTAATTTGCTAATTTTTTAAGTTAGGTAAAATTAACATATAAAATTAAAAAACTTTGTAATAATTGTCTTTTGAATCATCAACTACATATGATTTAATAATATTTTTACTTTCAAGTTCAGTCATATATTTAATTAATTCATTTGTATGTATTCCAAGAGAAACAGACATCTCTTTCAACTTACAAGGTCTTCTCTTCAACAGATTTATTACTTCTTTTTCTACATCAATATTATAAACAGTTTTAATTTTTGCAGAAAAATGTGCGATTGTTTCAACAGAACCACTGTCTCGAAACATTTCTTTAATATTTCCCATCTCTTCCTTATTAAGGGGTTTTGAATCTTTTTCACACGGTGGTCGAACAACTGTATTAAGTTGTATCTTATCAATTCTTAATTTCTGAATAAACTCCCTCATCTTATTTATCTCATATTCACTATCATTTATACCTTTTACAAACATCATTTCAAGATATATTTTTCCTTGAAAACTCTCTGAAAATTTTCTCAATCCATCCAATACTTTTAAAATTTCCAATTCTTTGCAAGGCCTGTTAATCATTTCAAAGACTTCACCGGATACAGCATCCATTGACGGCACAACAATATCCGCCTCTTTTAATTCATATCTTACATTCTCATCCCATAATAGAGAACCATTAGTTAATACTACTGTCGGAATATCAGAAATAAATTTTACTTGTGAAATCATTTCACCGATATCAGAATTCAAAGTTGGTTCTCCTGAACCAGAAAAAGTTATAAAATCAACCTCAATATTTTGCTCTAAAAACTCATTCAACTCATCCAAAATTAAAGATGGCTTATAAAATGTTTTCCTATTTATAGTTTTATCCATTGTATTTCCAAGTTGACAGTAAATACAGTCGTAACTGCAAATCTTATGTGGGATAATATCGATTCCTAATGACCTTCCCAATCTCCTCGAAGGAACAGGACCATATATGTATCTTTTTGACATTTTAACGTTCCTAAACTTTCGGAAAAAATACTTTATATTGTATTTTTATAGAAGATGTTAATAATAACTTTTATTCCTCTCCACAGCACCTTTTCGGATTATCGCACGGATTATCCAAACCACAGCATGACGATGAATCAGATAATTTTTTTGCATAATCGTTCTTATAAAAGCCAGAGCCTTTGAAAATAATTCCGCCTCCAGTCCCTATTATTCGCTTAACATTACCTCCACACTTCGGACATACTTCTATAGGAGAATCGCTCATCTTCTGAAACTTTTCAAATCTATTTCCGCAATCCTTACATTCATACTCATAAGTCGGCATTTCTTTCCCTCCTTTTAATTCTTAACTTTAATCCACAAATCAGCTAACTTTCTTAATTTAAAAAAATTTTAATAGGTTTATTCAAATTTAAATAGGATTAGTCAATTTCAATTCATTTCCAAATAGGAATCACCCTGATTTAGTCTTCTTTACATGTTAAATAAAAGATACTACTAAAATAATTCACATTAATGGTCGCATATATTATCTCCTGTTTTAAGAGTGCCGTTAAGATATTCTGATACTATATCTTCAGGCTTACCGGTTGGAGAGCCCAAAACAACCTCAATCCCATACTGATTGAAAAGATTCTGTGCTCTCATCCCCATTCCACCTGATATGATAATATTAGCACCTTTTTCAGCAAGCCACTCTGGTAACATTCCTGGCTAATGGGGAGGACTCGGAACAAATTCACTGCCAATAATTTCTTTGCTCTCTTCATCTACTTCAAATATTGCAAACTCTTCACAATGACCAAAGTGCATACATACCTGATTCTGTGCAACAGGCAATGCAATTTTCATAATTATTTCTCCTTTTTTAATTATTTAGATAGTTGAATAATTGTTGAATACTAATTTCTAAATTCTCTTTTTAGTAAAGACACATTGCCAATGTGTCTTTATAATACTTGTTATCATTTTTATAATTTTTTTAATTCTTCCGATATTCTATTCCAGATATTTTGGACCATTTCAGATGTTTTCTCATTAGAATATTCTACAACACTTTCCCTATTTATCATTGCCTTGATAAAAACATCATCATAAGGTATCTTACCTAAAAAGTCAAAACTATTATCATTACAGAATTTCTCTATCTCTCTGGTAATGTTTAGATTTAAATCAAATTTATTAACACAAATACCGGCTTTTACTTTAAAATGATTTGTAAGTTTTGCCATTCTATCGAGGTCGTGCTTTCCCGATAAAGTAGGCTCAGTGACAATAAGAACGTAATCGGCACCTGTTACAGAAGAGATTACAGGGCATCCGATTCCCGGTGAACCATCAACAATAACCAATTCTAAAGTTTCCATTTTTGCAATTATCATGGCAATCCTTCTCACTATTGCGACGAGTTTTCCCGAATTTTCTTCCGCTATTCCGAGTTTTGCATGAACAAATTTACCAAACCTTGTATCAGAAATATACCATTCTCCAGATATATTCTGTCTCATATCAATTGCTTTTTCTGGACAGAAATATGCACATACCCCGCATCCTTCACACGATATTTTATCTATTTCATAATCTTCACTTACCGCATCAAACTTGCAGAGTTCAATATATTTTCCACATTCAATACATTTATCTTTATTAATTACGGCACTGAAACCGCCGCTGAAAGTCTCTTTACGTTTGATCACAGGATTCAATATCAGATGAAGGTCTGCTGCATCTACATCACAATCAGCCATTACTTTCTTTTCAGCAAGTGCAGCGAAACATGCTACCAAACTTGTCTTTCCCGTTCCACCTTTTCCACTTACTACTACCAATTCTTTCATTGTAA
>JAUVVT010000136.1 GCA_030604505.1 bacterium
ATAGAGGCGAACATAATAAACGGGAAGATTAGTTTAAAGGGTATTACCGGGAATGTTAAAGCAAAATCAACAAACGGAAATATCAATTCAGAAATTGTTGAATTAAACACTGTAAAAGAAATGAGCTTCAGAACAACTAACGGAAGTATTAAAATAATCCTGCCTGGTGATATAAATGCTGATTTTGAAGGCAGAACATCAAATGGTAAAATAAGCACCGATTTTCCAATTTCAATTCAGGGTGAAATCAAAAAGAATCATATTTCCGGAAAGATAAACAGCGGGGGTCCGCTAATTTACGTTAGAACTACAAATGGAAACATAAGCCTGCTGAAACCCGAAATTTAATCCTGTTTGAGTTTTAATATTATTTTAAAAAAAAATAATTCTATCAATAAGGCAGATAATTATCTGCCTTATTTAATTTATTATCATCTGAACTGCAGTATGGCAATATGCGAATGCATATAATTTAATCCTTCAATACAGCTATATTGTTTTTTTCTTGCCTCTGAAATCCCAATAAAACTCAAAAACATCATTAATATGAAATAAAATATAAAATCTTTATTTTAAGATTTGCTTTTATATAGAAATTTAATTACATTTATACAATATAAATAATTATCAATATAGTTTTTATAAATAAAAAGAGGAGGACTTTCTGTGCAGTGTCCTATTTGTGAAAAATTTGATAAAGCCGACCATTTTACGTGTCCCGAATGCAAAAGGGACTATATCTGCGGTGCTCATTATGATGTTGATGAATTGGTTTGTAATGAATGTGCTGAAAAATACAAAGGTAAAGTCAAAAAAAAGGAGGCAAAGAAACCGGCTGCCGCAGGAGAGCCTGCCGAAGTGAGCACAGATGCTAAAGTAGGTACACCATTTTACTTTAAAAAGCTGTCTTGTCCAATGTGCGGAGCTATAACTGAAAACAGACTCTTTAAACCGAAAATCTATTCCGAAAGAAAAACTGATATAGATAAACATGTCTTAGCTTATAGCTGGAGTGAACCTGAATTCAATAAATATCATCCCCCGTTATATCTATTCTGGCACTGCCCAAGCTGCAGATATACCGCAGAAAAATTAGACTTTGAAAATCCTACTAAAAATTCATGGAACAATTTTAGAGAATTAAAAGCTATTTATCCTGAAAAACGCCAGCAGGATAGAACAGCAGAAAAACTCATTTCCTGGCTCAGCAAAGATGTCGATTATAACCAGATAAATTATCCGATGGCATTTAAACTCCATCTATTGGGAATATATATTCAGGAAATGGTTGAACCTGACGAAAGAGACACACTTAAGTTAGGCAGATATTACATTAGAGCAGGTTGGCTTATAAGAGAACTTAAAGAAAAAAAGAAAGAGCTCGATGAGCAGCAAATAAAACTTCAAGAGCAAATGAAGGAAATCGAAAGAAAAAAAGATGAATTAGGAGACCTGTTTGAAGAAAAAAAGAAACAACATGCACAAAAAATTAAAGAGTTCGAAATAAACAGAAAAGAAATAGAAGAAAAATCAAATAAAGAACTTAGTATTATTAACAATATAATGACAGAGTTAACAAAGGTATGGAAAGAATTTCCTGCTGCTGAAGAAGACATAATCAAAAAATCATTAGAATACTTAAATAATGCTTATTCTAATCATCCCGGAATAAAAAATCCTGCAGCCGCAATAGATATGCTGCTTTGGGTTGCCGGAGTATACATCAAAATCGGTGAACAAGATACCGGACTCTCTTATTTGAACAATGTGATTCAGGCAGGTCAAAAACAAAAAATAAAAGTCGAAAACAGACTTAAAGTTCCTGATATTACAGATGAAGATTTTAGGCATCTTTCACTGAATTCAAAAAAATCTCAAATTCCGTATCAAAAGCAAGAGATTTAATGCAGGATATACAATATCAAAAATTTAAAGCACAAAAAGAAGAAGCAAAAAAGGTATATAATAAAATTGCAGATAGAGAACCGGAAGAAATTAGAGCAATCCTTACTAAAAAGGGCTATTCCCGAAAGGTAATCGATTCCCTGATACCGGAAAAGAAAAAGAAATTATTCGGTCTCTTTTAGAATATTTTAACCAATAACTTACCATAATATAACAATAAATACGATTACACTTAAAGTAATTTTTTATATACTTAAAAAACGGAGGTGAAAAGTGACATCAATATCAGAAGTTCACGCAAGAGAAATATTAGATTCAAGAGGAAATCCAACTGTTGAAGTTGAAGTCTATCTTGAAAGCGGAGTAATGGGCAGAGCTGCTGTCCCTTCAGGTGCTTCAACCGGTGAACATGAAGCCGTAGAATTAAGAGACGGTGATTCAAAAAGATATCTCGGAAAGGGAACACAAAAAGCCGTAACAAAAGTCAACGATATTATTGCAAAGGAAATCATCGGAAAAGATGCTCTCGAACAAAGTAAAATAGATAATATAATTATTAAGCTTGATGACACGCCTAATAAGGCTAAACTCGGAGCAAACGCAATATTAGGGGTATCACTCGCTGTTGCAAAAGCTTCATCAATTGTATTAGGACTTCCATTATACAGATATCTTGGCGGAGTAAGGGCAAATATTCTACCGGTTCCTATGATGAATATAATAAATGGCGGCAAACATGCTGATAATAGACTCGAACTCCAGGAATTTATGGTGGTTCCGGCTGGTGCTCAAATGTTTTCTGAAGGATTGAGAATGGGCACAGAAATATTTCATTCACTTAAAAAAGTCTTAAAAGACAAGGGAATGAACACCGCCGTTGGAGACGAGGGAGGATTTGCACCAAATCTAAATTCCAATGAAGAAGCAATACAGGTTATAATAGAAGCCGTCGAAAAAGCAGGATATAAACCCGGTGAAGATGCATTCATCGCCCTTGACCCTGCTGCAAGTGAATTTTATGATAAAGACAAAAAAAGATATATCCTTGAATATGAAAATAAAGAACTTACATCAGATGAAATGGCAGATTATTACAAAAACCTCGTTGAAAAATACCCAATAGTTTCCATTGAAGACGGACTGGCGGAAGATGATTGGGATGGATGGAAAATCCTCACCGATAAAATAGGTGATAAGATACAGCTCGTTGGCGATGACCTCTTCGTAACAAACGTGGAAAGAATAAAAATGGGAATCGAAAGGGGTATATGCAACTCTGTTTTAATTAAAGTAAATCAAATAGGTTCTTTAACCGAAACACTACAAGCAATCGAAACAGCATATAATGCCGGATATACCGCCGTAATCTCACATCGCTCAGGAGAAACAGAAGATTCCACTATTGCAGATATAGCTGTAGCTGTCGGTTCCGGTCAAATTAAAACAGGCTCCGCATCAAGAACCGACAGAATATGCAAATATAATCAACTCCTGAGAATAGAAGAAGAACTCGGTGAATCTGCCGTATATTTAGGTAAAAAAACTTTCAAAGCATTTAGATAATTTTATTAGCTGTGTGTTGGTGATAACACCAACACACTTTCTCCCTCGCAAAGTTAAAAAATAAATGTCATTGCGAGGAGCGTAGCGACGTGGCAATCTTTCGGTTAAAATTTTACTATTAAATAAATTTATACAAAATTTTTAACTAATGAAACTAAATATCGGTAAAACCTTTATAAAATTTTTTACGCCAAAAAAGAAAAATATAAAAAAATATCTTTTTGTTATTGGTATTTTAATATTTATTTATGTCTATATTGTTGGAGATTACGGAATTTTTCAGATTATTTCAAAAAAGAGCGAAGAAAAAAGATTAAAAGAAGAGATTGAAACCTTGACCTCTGAACAGGAAAACCTGAAAAAAGAAAAAGAATTAATTGATAAAGGCGATTTAAAAGTCATTGAGAAAATTGCAAGAGAAAAATATGGTATGGTAAAAAAAGGAGAAAAGGTATATCGAATAAATATTAAAGAAAAAGATAAAGATAAATAAAGTTATCTATAGAAAAATGAGAAAGTTACGAACATATTTTATAACCGGTTTACTTGTTATAACGCCTATTATTCTTACTATATTTTCAATTAAATGGCTTTTTAACCTTATAGATGGAATTCTTGGGGGTTTTGTAAGTATTATTCTGGTAAAAGTTTTTGGTTTTGAAGAATTTACCGAGCCGATCGTAGGACTCGGATTTATTGCAATCCTGTTTCTGATTCTATTTACTGGCATGCTTGCAAGAAATTACTTCGGAGGAAAACTTATTAAACTCGGTGAATGGATTGTAAAATCAATACCTCTCGTAAATAAAGTTTATAACGCATTTAAACAGATTTCCGGCGTATTTATTTCAGAAAAAAGAGATGTTTTTACAAAAGCGGTATTAATCGAATATCCAAGGAAGGGTTTATATTCGATTGTTTTTATGACCAGAGATGCTGGGGGTGAGATTAAAGATAAACTTGAAAATGAAATGATTAGTGTTTTTTTACCCTCGACGCCTAATCCTACTACAGGCTTCCTCTTATTTGTCCCAAAAGACGAAATAATTGAGCTTGATATGACCATTGAAGATTCAATGAAATTAATTATATCCGGCGGTGCAGTCCTTCCTGAAAATACAGATAACAATAAAAATCAGCCCAATAATAAATTATTGCAAAAATAATTTGTTTTTATAAATATATAAAAATATTGCTGTTATGGATAATGAACGACAGTATAGCTTGACCATACCAAGTGAAAGAGCTTCAATTGAAAATGCTGTAGATTTTGCTGAAAAGGTTGCAAAAGACATAAAACTAAAAGAAGAAGAATCAGACAATCTTGCAATATCCATCTCAGAAGCAGTAGCTAATGCAATTATTCACGGCAACAGGCTGGACAAAAAAAAAAACGTTGAAATCGCAATATCTTTCAAGAAAAATGAATTATCAGTTAAGGTCAGAGACCAGGGAGGAGGTTTCGACCCAAAAAAGCTGAAAAATCCGATTGACCCGAAAAATATAACATTAGAATCCGGTAGAGGGATATTTATCTTAAAGAATTTTATGGATTCAGTCTATTTTAATTTTAAGAAGGATGGAACTGAATTCATCTTCTCAAAAAAATATAAAAAAAATAGTTTTATAAAGTAACCTTGCTTAAACAATATGATATTTAAAAACAAAAAAAAATTTTCCGTATTTATTATTATTATCCTTTGTTGTGAAATAATACTTGCGAATAATAAAACAAAAACAAACGTCAATGTCAATGTAGAAGGAAAAATAGAAAAAAAGGTTGATTTTTTCGGTAGAAGATTTTATGAAGGAAAAATAGTTAATAAACTTAATAAAAGGATTGATTTTGTATATATAGAATTCAAGTTCTTTAATGATAAAAATAAACTCTTGGAAACAGTAAAAAGTTATGTCTACGGTTCAGCTAAAAAATTTAAGGATGGTACCGTATCTACAAGCTCAATCGAGTCCGGAAAAACTGCAAACTTCAAATGTTTTACCTCTCTAACGCCTAATTCTATCAAAAAATATGAATATGATATTAAATGGAAGGTTTTTTACGACCTCCCTGAAAAATACTGATGATTACTGATTTTTTAAGATTACAATCCCTCTGCAGTTCACCACCGATAAAAAAATCCTGTTCTTCGGAAAATATAAATAATTATTACAAGTTTTATTAACCATTTGTAGAGGCGGTTCGTAAACCGCCTTTAAAAAATATCATTAACTTTCTCTGCTGGCGAAGGTGAAGAACACCTTCGCCAGCATCTAATCCGATTGAAAAAATATTAAGTAGTCTGGCTCGTCCCTGAGCCAGTCAGACATAATAGTTGCTTATATTTATAGCATTATTTATTTGTAAGGACAGAACATCGTTCTGTCCTTACATTATCAACGATGTTGTATGGGCGAGTGGCGTTCGCCCTCATCTAATCTAATTGAAAAATAGGTATTAAAATGAATTTAAACAGAAGAAATTTTGTAAAACTTTAGTAGAGTTCCAAATAGTTGACATTTAGCATAGAATGAATGAATAATTTTTAATAGGATTAGATTTTAGTTTCCA
>JAUVVT010000119.1 GCA_030604505.1 bacterium
AAATTCTTCAACTGCTTTTAAGAAATCAGGTTTACTGAAATAAGACCTTGCAATCAAAAATTGAGCATCGTCTCCATATTCTGAATCTGCGGCAAAAGAGAGTAAAAAATTACATTCTTCCACCGCCGAATTATAATCATCAAGTCGGTAAAAACATTGAGCTGTTCTGTAACTGGAAAGAATCCTGTCCTCAAGAACCTTTGATGTCTTGGAAACAATACGGTAATAATTTACTGCTAATTTAAAATCTTTCTTTGAGAAGTAACAGTCTCCCAGCTGAAAGTTAGCATCCAGAAGTAATTCCGTATTTTCCGAAAATCTATTCACTATAATCTTAAAATCAGCAATAGCTTCATTATTGTTTCCTGTCTTTAAATAAGAATATCCGCGCCCATAATAAGCATTTGCAGTACGTTTATTCTTTGGGAAATTATTAATCAACGAAGTAAATGATTCAACGGCATTATTGTAGTCTCCACTTCTATAATAACCCTCTCCTGCCCAATACCAGGAATCTGCCGAAAATTCTCTGTCCCCGTATTTTTTAGCGTATTCACTATATTTATCAGCTGCATTCTTATAACTGCCCATAATATAATAACAGTATCCTGACTGATAAATCGCTGAAGACACAAGTTCAATATCTGAACTTCCATTAATAATTTCATCATAGAGCGCCACGGCATCCTCAAGACTGTATGTATTGTCAATAGAATTTAATGAAATATAGCATTCGGCAGCCATTTTAACGGCTTTATATTCATACTCACTTTCGGAATAATCATTCCTTAGTTTTAAAAAACTCACAAGTGCAGATTTATAATCTTTTTCTTCATAATAATCGATTAGTCCCGCTTCAAACAGCGCTTCATCTGAAACTTCACTTTTAGGAAACTTTTCGACCAGTTCATTGAATATATTTTTTGCTTCCTGAAATTTTTCCGCTTCTTTAAGTGCCTTGCCTTCTCTGAATAAACTTCTTAATCCAAGACTACTGTCGTTCTCTCTTTTGTAAACTTCGGAAAAGGATTTAGCTGCATCATTATATTTCTTTTCATTATAGAAGGTCCATCCGAGATAATATATTGCCTGACTTACATAGGGGTCTTCCGGAAATTTGTTTACAAATAGCACAAAGTTTTCTCTTGCTTTTGAATTTTCACCGGTATTATAATATGAATCTCCCAAAAGATATAATTTTTTTGAAAGATAATCCTTGTCCAGTGACTTGTCTTTTTGAAGAATCTCGATTATCTGCTTATAATCTTCCAAAAAATAAAGAGATTCACAAATATTCATAGTTATCTGAGGTGCAAGATAGTTGTCGGAATAGGTTTCAAGGAATTTTTTATAACGTGCAATAGCATCCCTGTGTTTATTTAACTTTTGATATGCATAACCGGAAGAATAGAGAGCAAAATCAGCTGTTGAGTTTTGCGGATGATTGTCCAATATATCCTGATAATATTTTAGTGCATCTACAAATTTTTGCAGATTAAAATAAGAATCGCCCATCCAATACTTAGCCTCGCCGATAAATTTACTTTCGGGATATTCTTCTATAAAACTGTTCAACGTCTCAATTGCTCTTTGATAATCCTTATTTCTGAAGTAGGATTCACCAATTCGGTAACTTGCATCATTAGCGTGTGCACTGAACGGAAATTTTACAGTAAATTCCTGATATTCTCTGATTGCATTATTGTACTCTTTAAGAAAGAAATGGCACTCTGCGCGTTTAAACATTACATCTTCGATTTTTGTGCTTTTTGGATAGTCATTTAAAAATCTTTCAAATCTCATCAATGCAATTTGATAATTACCATCCCTAAAGAGACCGTCTGCAAATACATAATCCTTCTGTTCCTGTATCTTATCGGTTTGGGCAAAAATATTTGAACATGATAAGTATAAAATCAGAAGTGAAATGAATATTCTTTTCAATTGAGATAAAACCTTTTGATAATTGATTTAAAATAATTAATTTGCAATTAAAATATAGAAAGGTGTTTTTTATTTTGCACTCACCACACGGATTATTCTATCCTGAAAAAGTAAACAATAAGAAAAATCAGAATAAAATATTTTAACTTACTTCATTAAATATAATATATTTAAATAGTCTTGTCAAGTAATACTTTAATAAATATTTAGCTGATAAGTTTAACTTGATTTTATTGTTTTTTTTCTGCAAATTTAAACATAATATTATTCTTTTTTTTAGACATTATAATTCGAAAAAAGTTTCTTTCTTTGAATTATTTTATTAAAAAATATCAATTTTTCAATTTTCAATGAATTCATACATGGATTTAAAAATGGAAGAATTTGATAAACTTGTAGAGATAATGGAGAGGGTCAGAAAAGATTGTCCATGGGACGAAAAGCAGGACCATAGGTCTCTTATGCAGTATCTTCTTGAGGAAACCTATGAAGTAATAGAATCAATTGAGCAAAAAGATGATGACCACTTAAAAGAAGAACTTGGAGACCTGATTATTCAAATCCTGTTTCACAGCATAATAGCAGAAGAACGGGAGAGATTCAACCTAAAAGATGTTCTCACATCAATAAGCGAAAAATTAATCAGGCGGCATCCTCATGTATTCAGGTCTTTGGAAATTTCTGGCGAGAGAGATGTTTTAGAAAATTGGGAAAAGATTAAGTTGAACGAAGGGAAAAAATCAGCCCTCGAGGGAGTTCCCAAAACTCTTCCCGCTTTACTAAAGGCATCAAGGATTCAGTCAAAGGCTTCCAGGGTTGGTTTTGACTGGAAAGAATACAAAGATGTGTTTAAAAAGGTTGAAGAAGAAATTCTGGAATTAAAAGATGCTGCTGAAAAAAATAACAACAGGGAAAAAATTGAGGAAGAGCTGGGAGACCTTTTATTTTCAGTAGTCAATCTGTCAAGATTCCTCAAAATCAATCCGGAAGATGCGCTCCGAAAAACAATAAACACATTTATCAAAAGGTTTTTAATAATCGAAAAAGAAATTAACAGTCAGGGCAAAGAACTTACAGACGTTTCACTTGAAGAAATGGACAAAATCTGGGAAAAAGCGAAAGATATGTGATAAATGATTTGTAGTATTACGAATAATTAATTATGAAGAAAGTAGGTAAGTAAGCTCAAGAATAAAAAGTTTTTCTATATATCAAATCCCCAGAAAATTATTGACAAATTTGAGATTATTATTATATTGAAATTATCAAGCGGGCGTAACTCAGTTGGTAGAGTACAAGCTTCCCAAGCTTGAAGTCGCGGGTTCGATCCCCGTCGCCCGCTCCGATTTTAAAATCTAATTTACAGGACCTATCGGAGCTATGGTCCTCCCATATAATTCATTTAATACTTGAGCCAGAGCAGTATATATCGCTGAAAGTCCGCAGATGATTCCTTCATAACCTGCAATATGCTTTATCACTGCACTGCCTGTAATGTCTCCAAGAGCAAATAGAAAAAACAACAGAGCTAATGAAAAGAATACAAACTGAAGTGCTCTGTTGAGTTTTAATGTACCGATAAACATTACTGCTGTAAATAATCCCCACATAAAAAGGTAAGCCGCCATAGCCGTGTTTCCGGGAGCATCTCCCAATCCAATCTTTGGCGCAACTAATAAGCCAACCAAGGAAAGCCAAAAAAGACCGTAGGAAGTAAAAGCAGTCGTTCCGAATGTGTTGTTTTTCTTCCATTCCATTATCCCCGCAATAACTTGCGCTAAACCGCCATAAAATACTCCCATAGATAAAATCATCGTTCCTAAGGCAAAACAACCTGAATTATGCAAACTCAATAGTACTGTCGTCATACCAAAACCCATCAAACCAAGAGGTGCCGGGTTAGCAGTAGTATCTTTTATCTTTGTTGTTACTTCACCGGTTTCTTGATTTATTGTTTCCATAATTATCACTCCTATATTTGATTTTGAGTAATAAAGTTAATTATTCCTAATCTTAAAATAAAAATGCAAAAATGGTAAATAAATCACTTATAACTTTCTAATCTATGTTATATATAAGTAATACTTATAACTAAATATCAATGTAAAGATAGGATTTTCCTTTTTGTTATAATATATATAAAATATAGCAAATATATAAATAAAATCAAGTGCTAATTAATAAAATTTTTACAAAAAACACAACATTATGAAAATCTTTAAGAGAGTGATGTTTGGAGAGTACAGAGGTATTAATGTTCATAACAGCTGAAATTATAAAAAATCCCCTATAGTTGTACAAAAGGGGATTTTAATATTATAATATTTTTGATAAATTCGAGAATTTCTTTTAATGTTTTTCCTTTATGTAATAGAACCTGCTGGGAAATATATAAAAATAAAACTCAATTTATCTCATACCGTTGATTTCATATCATTATTACAATAATTCACTTACATTTTCCTGGATTTTTAGTATAGCAGAAACGATATCGTCCATATCGCTTTGTGGCGATAGCAGAACCTGATGAGGAATAATAACAGTTTCATTGCATATCTTTTCTGATACTGGGCAGGGCATATCTTTTATTGCTATTTTTCCACCGCGGTATGGGAATGTGTACGGAACTTCTTCGGAACCTTCTTTTTTCTGGAACATTGGATTTTTAGTAAGGGGCCAGGGGTATCCGATATGGCAGGGGATACCTTCGGCATTCAGAACTTCAACAAATTTATCCCTTGAAATACCTGAAAATTTATCCTTATCGTACTGGAGAAGATAGAGATAATACCCGTTTACATCTGTATCTCCGTCCCCCGGAACCGGATTTATTCCATCGACATCTTTGAACTTTTCCGCAAGGTAGTTGGTATTTTCATTTTTCTTTTTCGTTTGTTCATCCAGTCTTTCAAGCTGTGCAATCAGCACAGCGGATAGTATTTCAGCAAGTCTGTAATTTACAGGAAAGATATAATGCTTATACCATGATTCTCCTTCGAGGCGTCCGCAGCTTCGCAGCTGAATGCATTTTTCAGCTAAATCGGGGTCATTTGTAGTAATTATCCCCCCTTCACCCGCGGTCATATTTTTGCTCTCCTGAAAACTGAATGTTCCCATGTCACCAATAGCGCCTACTTTTGTTCCTTTATATACAGCTCCGTGTGCATGGGCACTGTCTTCTATTACAACTAGATTATATTTTTTGGCAATTTCCATTATTCTATCCATATCACAGGCGAATCCACCATAGTGAACGATAATAATAGCCCTTGTTTTATCAGTTATCGCTTTTTCAATTTCATCAGGATCAATACACTGTGTATCATAAATAGTATCAACAATAATAGGAATTCCATTTACCTGAAGCACCGCGCTCAATGTTGCTATAAATGTGAGTGCGGGAATAATAACTTCATCACCATCACCAATACCGGCAGCTCTCAGCGCAATTTCAATTGCAACAGTTCCATTCGCACAGGCGACGCCATATTTTGCATCATGGTAGGCTGCAAATTTTTTCTCGAACTCTTCTGTCTTTGTTCCGGGGTCAGCTCCTCTCATACCGGAAAACCAAACTCCGCTTCTTATTACTTCCTCAGTATATTTAATCTCGCGCTCATCATAGTGAGGCCATTTGAAAAATTCGGTTTTGCGAAGTTTGTCTCCTCCATTGATTGCCAAGTTACTCATTATTGTTTCTCCTTCTTCGCTCTTGTTAAGATTTTCAAATAATATTATGATTCTTTAAAAAAAGAGCACAGAACGGATAAAATATTTCTGTACAGAAATAAGAAATATCCATTCTATGCTCACCTTAAAACAAACCACCCCAATTTACTACCGCTGATTATACTGATGACCTCTGGTTGAGAGAGGATAAGAAAAAAGTTTAAATTATCAGCAAAATCAGCTCAATCATCTGTCGCAATCAGTGGTCAGAAATCAATCCCCAGTGAGAACGAAGAGACATTGTCAAAAATACCAAATTCCTGAATGGCATAGTCTATTCTCGCTCCGTAGGCATTCACACCAAACCCGAATGTCCAACTCTCTTCATCATATCCTAACTTATATCCGCCCCTTATGCCGATACTATTGATTCCCATATCTCTCATCATCGGATTCTGATATAAATACTCGGTTCCGAAGTGCATCCTCTCAGGGAAATCACGCGGATGCTGGAAATCTACAGCTAACGTCAGCGTATTCGGACTCTCTTCCTGAAAAATCGATAAAACATCCATCGCCACTCCGACACGGAACATCAACGGAAGAGGAAATTCTTCACGCTGGTACTTTATCTCCTTTGAAAAATTCTGGAATGCCATCGCTATCCTTAAATCTCTGATTCCAGTGTAATATAAAGT